>NZ_JBEXPJ010000052.1:0-49658 GCF_040611995.1 Lentzea sp. NPDC006480 | reverse complement strand
CCTCACGCGGTTCGTCGACGCCGTCGCCGCCGCCACGGTGGGCGACCCGACCGGCGATGTCCTTTATGGACCGCTGCTGGACGAGAAGTTCGCGCAGCGGGAAGAGCCGTAGGGCTTGTTGAAACGCTTGTAGAACACTGTGAAAGACCCCCTCACCTGCGGAGAGGGGGTCTTTTGCTTGTTCGGGCAGGAGTGCGGGGATGAGCTTCAGGTTGGCGGCGTACGCGGTGTGCGTCGAGCAGGAGCGGGTGTTGTTGGTCCGTTGCGCTTCGGCGTGGACCCTCCCCGGCGGCGGAATCGAACACGGGGAGGACCCGTTCGAGGCGGTGATCCGCGAGTTCGCCGAGGAGACCGGCTGTGATGTGGTGGTCGAACGTCTGCTGGGCGTTGACTCCAGGGTGATTCCCGTGGCCGAACGCCGTGTGCCCGGTTCGGTGCCGCACCAGAACGTCGGCGTTTTCTACCAGGTCCGGATCGTGGGTGGCGCTCTGCGGCCTGAGCCTTGCGGTGCGACCGGAAAGCCTGTGTGGACGCCGATCTCTGATGTTCCTCGTCTTCGCAGGTCGTCGCTGGTGGACGTCGGTCTTGCGCTGGCGCACGCGCTCCCGCCGAGTGGGCATGTGGATCCGGTTCGGGTTGGCGGTCTGATCGAGCACTGATGGCTGTAGGTGGTGGGGCTCAGGTTGCGTGCGATCCGCGACCTGGGCGGGGTGGTCGGCTTGCGTTGGCCGGGACACGATCAGGCACGACTCGTGACGGGACCCCACCCGGAGTGCACTGGAAAAGCTGCCTCGGCTTCGCCTTCGGTACTGCTTGGCTTCGCCATCGCCTGGGAGGCGCCTAGCGGCGCAGGCCCGTGAACTGGCGGCGGAGCATTGCCGCGCCTACCAGCAGGAAGAACAGCAGGACCACGAGGGTGCTGGTGGTGCCGCCGGACGAGCTCGACAAGGTCACGTCCACGTTGCCCACCAGGACGATGCCGCATTCGGCGCGGACCTTGTGCCGTCCGGGCTCGATGTTCGTGAACTTCACCGGGGACGTGAACTTGCCGTCGTCGTCGGCGGTGGTCCTGCCGACGTCCTGACCCAGCGACTTCAGGGTGACCTGAGCACCCCTTGGACAGCCCGTTCCGGTCGCCGTGAGGTCTTCGCCGGGCTGGATGTTGTCCTTGTCGAGGACCAGTACGCCGTCGCTCGGGCCGGACGGCTCGCCTGATGACGAGGGAGTCTCCGAAGAGGACGACGGCGTGTCGGTGGTGGTCGTGGTCGTCGGGGGAGTGGTGGTGACGGGCGGTCGCGTCGTGGTGAGCGGTGGCTTCGTGGTGACGGGTGGCTGCGTTGTGGTGGTGACCGGAGGTGGCGGGGCCACCTGGAACGTGTTGCGGGCCAGGTGGTTGCAGTCGTCGGAAGCTGTGAAGACGTAGGTGCCTTCCTTGATGCCCGCCGGGATGTTCGCGGTCACGGAGCCGTTGGCCACATACGGCGCGGTGGTCAGGAGGGTGCCGGACCAGTTGATGCGGACTGTGCCCTTGCAGCGGATGAAGCCGGCCCAGGTGAAGGTGGTGCTGGAGCCCGCTGGGCCGCTGTTCGGGGTGGCGGTGACGGTTACCTGCTGTTGTGCGGATGCCGGTGTCGCGCTCAGCAGCGCGGCACCGGCGGCCAGAGCCAGGACCAGGGGTCTCATCTGCGCAGGCCCGTGAACTGGCGGCGGAGCATCGCTGCGCCGATCAGGAGGAAGAAGAGCAGCACGACGAGGGTGCTGGTGGTGCCGCCGGAGGAGCTGGAGAGGGTCACGTCGACGTTGCCGACGAGGGTGATGCCGCATTCGGCGCGGACTCGGTGGCGGCCCGGTTCGATGCTGGCGAACTTCACCGGGGACTTGAACTCGCCGTTGTCGTCGGCGGTGGTGGCGCCGACGGACTGGCCGAGCGAGGTGAGCTTGACGGGTGCGCCCTTGGGGCAGCCGGTACCGGTCGCGGTCAGGGCGTCGCCGGGCTGGATGTTGTCCTTGTCGAGGAGCAGGACGCCGTCACCGGAGCTGGTGAACGCGTCGGTGGACGACGACGGGGTTGCCGAGGAGGACGACGGGGTGTCCGTGGTCGTCGTGGTGGTCACCGGGGGAGTGGTGGTGGTCGTCGTGACGACTGGAGGGCGCGTCACGGGCGGCTGGGTGACCGGGGGCTGAGTCACCGGGGGCTTGGTGGGAGGTGGCTGGGTCGTGGTGGGCGGCGGCAGGATCACGCGCAACGCGCTGCCCGCGGTGCCGCACTTCGTGTTCGTCGACGTGGCGGTGAGCTTGTGGCTACCCGCCGCGGTGCCCGCCGGCACGGTGGCCCCGACCGAGCCGCTCGCGCTGGAGGCCGCGGTGGCGATCTGGGTGCCGTCGAGCGCGAAGACGATGCTGACGGCGCGACACGTGATGAAACCGCTCCAGGAAATGGTCACGGGGCCGCCTGCTGTGGCAGGCTGCGGCGCCGCACTCACCACCGAAGGGGGCGGCTGCGTGCTCGTCTGGGCGACCGCCGGTGTGGCGCTCAGCACCGTAACACCAGCAGCTATAGCCGCGAGTAAGCCTAAAGACCGCATTCCCTCTCCCCGGGATCAGAACCTAAGGTGCGCTAGTGAGACGTCGCTTGACCGGTGCAGGTTTACTGCTGTGGTGCGGAATTATGCTGCTGCCGTCAACGGCGTCCGCACAGGACGGGTCGGTTCTGCTCGAGGCCGATGTGGACGGTAGGCCGGTTGGAGTAGGGACGCTGGTGTTGAACCCGGCGGAGACCGCGCGGGTGTCCATCACGGTCCGCAACAACACGAACACGGTGCAGCGCGTGAAGACGGTCAGGATCAGCGGGACGGCGCTGGCGTTGACCTTCTTCACCTACGACACAACGGTTCCGTTCGACGTGCCGGCCAAGTCGTCGGAGACCCGGGCGTTCCCGCTGGAGCCCACGGATCTCGGCTCGCAGGCCCTTGGTCTCCTTCCGGTCACGGTCGAGGTCGTCGACGTGCAACGGGAGAGCATCGCGTCGGTGGAGACGACGGGTGACATCAAGGGCTCGCTGTGGTCGGTCTACGGGGCGTTCGGGTTGGGCGTGCTGGTGCTGACGGCGTTGTCGTGGGCCGGGGCGTTGATCGCGTTGGCACGGCGCAGGTTGCCGGCGAACCGGTGGCAGCGGGCCATGCGGTTCCTGCCCGCCGGGATCGGGACCGGGCTGGTGGCGGTGATCTCGTTGTCAGTCCTGCGATTGGTGGCGCCGTCGCCGTCGGCCGAGATTCCGTTCATCGTCGGGGCGGCCGCGGCCGCGTTGCTTCTTGGCTATGTGACGCCGCATCCCGGTGAGCAGCAACCGTCCGAAATGGATACCGTGAGGATTCAACGGTGACTTCGTCCAGTGTGGTCGCCGCCCTGCCGCAGTACGCCGTCGGGGAGCAGATCGGCGAGGGCGGAATGGGTGTCGTCTACGGCGGCGTGCACCGGCAGCTCGGGCGTCCCGTTGCCATCAAACGACTTCCGCACGCGGTCGCGGCTGATCCGCGGATGAGCGAGCGCTTCGAGCACGAGGCGCGGCTGCTGGCCCGCCTTGATCATCCCCACATCGTGCCGGTCTACGACTACGTGCGGCAGCAGGGTGAGCACCTGCTGGTGATGGAACGGCTCGACGGCGGCACGGTGTGGTCGCGGTTCTCCACGGACGGGCTGACGGCGCAGCAGTCCTGTGCGCTGGTGCTGGCGACGTTGTCCGGGCTGCACGCGGCGCACGAGGCCGGGGTGCTGCACCTCGACGTGAAGCCCAAGAACCTGCTCTTCACCTCCAACGGTGTGGTGAAGGTGGCGGACTTCGGCATCTCGCAGGTGGTGTCGGAGGGCGCGACGCTCGTGACGCACGGCGGCGCGGTGCTCGGCACGCCCGCCTACATCGCGCCGGAGCAGGCGATGGGCAACGCGCTCACGCCCGCCGCGGACGTCTACGCGACCGGCACTGTGCTGTACGAACTCTTGAGCGGCGATCTGCCGTTCGAACGCGGCGGCGGGCCGCTCGCGATGATCCAGAAGCGGGTCTACCAGGACCCGCGGCCGTTGCAGAACGTGCCGGAACCCCTTGCGGGCGTGGTGATGCGCAGCATCGCGCGGGAGCCGGACGCGCGCTACCGCAACGCCGAGACGTTCGCGATCGACCTCGCGGGCGCGGCCGGGCACCTGTTCGGCCCGGACTGGCTGACGCGGCTCGGCATCCCGGTGCACCTCGCGCCGCAGGTGTCGGCGTCGTCCACGCGCCCGTCGTTGCGGCCGGTCGAGCGCGACACGGTTTCGCTTGCACAGCAACCGATCCGGGCCACCCTGGTCGACCCGGTCCCGGCCGCGCGGCTCAGCGGCAGCAGCACGCTGGTGCCGGCCTCCCAGGTGATCAAGCCACCGTCGACGCCGTGGGCGCTGTGGCTGGTGGCCGCGATCGCCTTGCTGGCACTGGCGATCGTGCCGTTCGTGACGGGCTCGGTGCCGGGCAGGTCCATCACCCAGGACCTCGCGGCACCCGTGAACGTCGAGGGCGCGCGGCTGACCGTGACGCTGGCCGGCATCCCGCTCGCGGACGTCACCGAGCGCGGGCCGAAGGGTTTCGTGCTGCCGGGTGCCACGAGGTGGATCGTCGGCGGCATCGTCACAGCGAAGACAGACGGCCCGTGGGGGACGTTCGGGCTCGGATCAGATCGCACGCCGTGGCTGAGCATCATGGGCACGGGTTCGGCGCTGCTGCTGCTCTTCACGCTCGCCTACCTGGAGTCGAACCTGCGGGCGCTGCGCAAACGGCAGACCGGCGTGGCCGCGGTGATCGCGTCGGTGCCGCTCGGGTTCGGGTTCGGGCTGGCCGTGTGGCTGCTCGTGTCCGTGCTGAAGGCGTACGAGCCGACGCTGCCCATCGCGCTGACGTGCGGTGTGCTCGGTGCGGCGGCGGCGATCAGCGCGTCGATCGCCTCTAAGCGGCCCTGACGGCCAGTTCGAAGATGTCCGCGAGTTCCTTCGCGTACTGAGCGACGTCGGTGTCCGGGTGGGCCATCAGCTCGCCCGGCGCCGCCTCCATCGCGCCGATGATCGACACCGCCATCACCCGCGGGGAAAACGCCCGCAGTTCGCCTGCCTGCTGGCCCTCGCGGAACATGTCCTCCATCTCGGTGAGCGTCGCGGCGGCCTGCTCCTGGTACCACTCCTGCGCGGCCTGGGCGTCCCGTGCCGCGCTCGCGATCTGCCCGATCGCGATCAGCTCGGACGGGTGCTCCGCGCAGTAGTGCACGAAGCCCTCGATCAAGTGACGGATGGCGGCGCAGTAGCTCTCCGAGCCCTCGGCGCGCGCGCTCAGCGCGTGGTCCATCGAGCCGTGCACGGTCTGCATGACCTGCTTCATCAGCTCCTCGCGCTTGGCGAAGTGGTACGTGATGAGGCCGGGGCTGATGCCCGCCCGTCGCGCGATCTGCACGAACGAGGCCCTCGCGTACCCGATCTCGGCGATCGTCTCGATCGTCGCCGCCACGATCTGCCCCCTGCGAGCGTCCTCGATGAAGCTCTTGCGCTTCTCCTGGCCGCCCGACTGATTTTCTGGTTGCATGACCAGTAGCCTAGTTGAGCAACTAGTCAGGGGGAAATCATGATCAGCCGACAGGTGTTCCTGAAGTCTGCGCTGGGGGCTGCGGCGCTGGTGGGACTGGGTACGGGGACGGCAAGTGCCACGCGGAGGTTACGGGGGAGCGTCGCCTACGACACCGGTGTGCAGAGTGCGGCGGGGGCGCCACTGAGTCGCGTGCGGTGGAGCAGGCGCCAGCTGGAGCGGGAGATCGGCCTCATCGCGTCCGAACTGAGGTGTCCGTCCGTCAACGCGTTCGGCAGCGACCTGGGGAGACTGGCCGAGACGACGTCCACGGCGTTGCGGCACGGCATGGAGGTGTTCGTCCAGCCACGGCTCTACGACCGCTCGCAAGAGGAGGTCCTCCAGCACATGGCGGAGGCCGCACGTCAGGCCGAACGGCAGCGACGAGGCGACAACGTCAAGTTCGTGACCGGCTGCGAGCACTTCCTGTTCACGCCCGGCATCCTGCCCGGTGCCACGTTCATGGACCGGATCCGGGGCGTCGAGAACATCCCGGAGACGGAGTGGCCCGCGATCGTCGGCCGGTTCCGCGAGTTCATGGGCAAGGCCGTCGACGTCACCCGCCGCGAGTTCCGCGGCAAGATCACCTACGGCTCCGCGGCCGGGGCCGACTCGGAGTGGAACGACTGGTCGCTGTTCGACCTCGTGGGCCTGGACTACTACCAGTACTTCAAGACCGATGCCGAGTACACGGAGGACCTCGGCAGGTACCGGCAGTGGGGGAAGCCGATCATGGTGCTGGAGTTCGGCTGCTGCACCTTCACCGGCGCGGCCGAGGCCGGTGGAATGGGCTGGGACGTCCTCGACTTCGAGGCGGACCCGCCGGTGATCAAGCCCGGCATCGTCCGCGACGAGCGCGAGCAGGCCGATCACGTCGCGCGGATGCTGCGCGTGTTCGACCAGGAGAAGCTGGCCGGCGCGCACCTGTACTCGGTGATCTCACCCGACCTGCCGCACCACCCGGCGAACCGCGACCGCGACTACGACATCGCCGCGTACAGCCTGTTCAAGGCCGTGCGGGAGCGGTTCGACGACGAGAGCTCGCCGTACCGGTTGGAGCCCAAGCAGTCGTACCACGCCTTCCGAAGGCACAACTGCTAGTCGGACACCGTCCGCTGCTTCGGGAACGACGCCGACACGAGGAAGCCGCCCTCCTCGGTCGGTCCCGCGGAGAACTGGCCACCGAGCAACGTGGCCCGTTCGCGCAGCCCGACGAGGCCGTGCCCACCGCTCGGCAGTGACGATTGCTGGGACGACGACGGGCTGGACGGCGGCGTGTTGCGCACCTCGACCAGGACGTCGCCCTCGGAGCCGACCGTGTCGCCGGCATCGACGAGCACCGTCGCGCTCGCCCCGACGGCGTGCTTGCGGATGTTGGTCAGGGCCTCCTGCACCGTCCGGTACACCGCGCCGGACACCGGCGCGGCGAGGTCCTGCACCGCGCCCTTGAGCTGCACGGACACCTCGAAACCGGCGTCGGCGGCCAGTTCGGTCAGCTCGTCCAGGCTCGGCTGGCTGTCGTCTGTGGTGCGCAGGACGGACACGAGCTGACGGAGCTCGTCGAGAGTGCGCGTCGACAACATGCGGATGGTGCCCGCGACTTGTTTGTGCTCGGCGTTGGCCAAGGCCATGCGCAGCGCACCGGCCTGCATCGCGATGAGGCTGACCTGGTGCGAGACGACGTCGTGCATCTCGCGGGCGAGCTTCGCCCGTTCGTCCGCGCGGATGGCGTGCGCGTGCAGCACGCGTTCTCTCTCGCGGGACTCGGCGAGCTCGACGATGCGGTTGGACAGCTCCTGCCGTGCGTGAGCCATCAGCGCGAGGGCGATCGGCAGACCGGCCGTCAGGAAACCGGAGATCGCCGAGGCGAAGTGCCCGTACGCCGACCGCTCGATGAACTCCGACGGCGGCCAGGCCATGAACCTGCTCAGCCACACCAGGATCCCGACGACAATGGTCTGCCACGACGACACGTGCCGGCGGGCGACCGTGTACAGCGCGATCATCGCCGCGAGCTGCGCGAAGCCGGTGAAGAAGCCCGGAATGGTCAGCAGGGCGACCGCGAACGGGAAGCGCCGCCGGCCGATCAGCACGCCCGCGGAGATCCACGACAGCCACTCGGAGTGGAACGGCACCTCGGGCATGCCCTCGGGTTCGGCCTTGACCCACCGCAGCCGCAACCACGCGTCGAGCAGGGCGATCAGCACGAGTCCCACGTCGAGCAGGATCATGCGGTAGTCGCCGAGCAGCGCCTTGCGCGAGCCGACCTCGGCATCCGCTGTGCGGCGTGCCGGAAGCAGCGTGGTGGTCAGGATCCGGCCTCCCCTGTCAGGCGTTCGGTCCTCACCGTACTGCGTGTATGCCGCGGTTGGCATTGGCTGCCCCTTCACCCCGACCCGACCCGTCAGGGGGTAAGACGCCGTTCGTCGCGGATTGGTACGGCGCGCCCCTCAGGTATGTGCTACCGCACACGCCCCGGTGGGCGCGTGCGGTAGTCACGGCACTACTAAGGGCACGTCTTCCACGCGAAGTGGTAGATCGTGTCGAGGTTGCCGTCGGTCGAGTCCATCGTCATGAAACTCGTCGTGTTGGTGGTGTTGGACGAGCCCGGGTAGACGCGGAGCTCGGTGTTGATGTTGAAGTTCCGCTTCTCGCCACAGGGGGAGTAGACGATCGCGGCCACTTCGGTCGTGTCGGTGGCCTGCCAGTCGTCGCTGACGGGGCCGTTGTACCGGTGGGAGATGGACTCCGTCTGCGACATGCCCTGGAAGTAGTAGTTGGCCTTCTCGATGGCGTACGCACCTCGTTCCAGATGTGCGAAGCCTCTGTAGTCGGCCTGGGCGATGCCGTAGGTGAAGCCCTGCGGCACGTTGACCCGCAGGTTGAGCTGGCAGTTCTTGCGCAGGTCGGTGGGCTTGGCGCCGACGCCGATCTGGGCCAGGTAGTCGCTGTAGGTGACCGTGAAGGCCTTGTTGTCCTCGGAGACCGCGACGGCCGCAGTGCCCGCGGGGCAGCCCGAGCCGTTGATCGTGACGATGTCGATCGTGATGTGGTCGGGCGGCGGCGTCTCGTTCGGCGCGCCGGGCGGGATGATGATGGACGAGGCGAGCAGGGCAGCGGCAACCGCGTTGAGCATGGGACACCTTTCCAACGCAACTCGCAGGGTGGGGCGGCGGCGGTTGAGAGGGGGCGGCGGCCTTGGTGGAAAATCAGCAGCGCTTCCACGAGAAGTGGTGCAGGGTGCGCACTTCTCCGCGCTGGTAGTCCATCGTCATGAAACTGTTTGTATTGGCATCGGAAGTGCCCTTGTCGACGCGCAGTGCGCTGTTGACGTTGAGATTCCGCTGCTCGCCGCACGGAGCCCAGACGATCTCCGAGAACTCGGTTCGATGAGTGATCGACCAGTTGTCGTCGAACGGCCCGTTGAAGGTGTGCTTCCAGGTGGTGGTGGCCGATTGACCCTGGAAGTAGTAATTCACCGACTGGTACCCGATCGCGCCGCGCTCAAGGTGCCCGAAGCCCGCGTAAGTCGCTTCCGCGATGCCGTAGGAGAAGCCTTGAGGGGTGTTCACCTGCAGGGTGAGCTGGCAGTTCTTCCGGAAGTCGGTCGCACCGGCACCCTTGCCCGCCTGGGCGAGGTAGTCGCTGTAGATCACCCAGAACGAGGTGTTGTCCGGTGAGACGACCACTTCGGCGGTGCCTTGCTTGCACCCGGAACCGTTCACCGTCACCACATCGATCGTCACCCGCTCCGAAGGAATCGACTCAGCTGCGCGTGCGGGTGTGGACGACAATGTGAACAGCACGGCCAGAGCGGCTGCTGCCGTCGCTTTACGCATGAAGTTGGCCTTTCCTGGTGCCTCTTTCTCAGCGTGGAGCGGCAGCGGTGTCGCGAGGTTAGCGCAGACCCTCAACCAATGATGTGATCCAAATGGCCCATGTCACACTGATGGAGCAGTTCGTGAAGAATTTCCAGAAATAGTTGACGACCTGGTGCTGAGGACACGAATAGTTTCCGGCATACTGACGCGCATGTCGCAAGCCGGACTGGTGCTCGTGGTCGAGGACGAGGACCCCGTGCGGAGGTACACCGTCAGCCTGCTCGAGGAGCTCGGTTACACAGTCCTGCAGGCCAGTGACGGTTCCGAGGCGCTCGCGGTGCTGCGCGAACGCAGCGCGGAGATCAGCGCGATGCTGCTCGACCACAGCATGCCGGGGTTGTCCGGCGGCGAGGTGCTGGCGCAGCTCGAGAGCGAGGGCCTGAAGGTGCCCGTCGTGCTGACCAGTGGCCACGACCGAACAACGCTGGAGCGCCGGTTCGCCGGGCACGACATCGCGGGGTACCTGCAGAAGCCGTTCCGCATCGAGATGCTCGACGAGACCGTGCGCGCCGCCGTGGCGCGCCGGGCTCAGGCGTCCTGAGCCAGTACTTCTCGCACCTTTTCGAGCAGCTCCGACTCCACGTACGGCTTGGTGATCAGCACCTCGTCGTCGAGGACCTCGTCGGTCGTGTAGCCGGACATGTAGATGACGGCGGGTGCCGCTCCTGCCGACCTGAGCAGCCTGACCAGCTCCGGACCGCCCATCTTGGGCATCACGACGTCGGTGAGCACCAGGTCGATCGTGCTGCGGTGGGCGGTGGCGAGCTGCAACGCCTCCTGGCCGTCGCTCGCCTCGATCACCTGGTAGCCCGCCGTTTCGAGGGAACGGCGGGTCATGACCCGGACCTGGGCGTCGTCCTCCACGAGGAGCACGGTGCCCGCTCCTTGGTGCGTGGTGGTCCTGCGCGCGCACGGTGCTTCGGGTGTGCCGTCGCGTTCGTGCGGCACCGGTAGGTAGACCTCGATGGTCGTGCCCCTGCCGGGGGCGCTGATCAGCTCGATCTGGCCGCCGGACTGCTGCACGATGCCGAACACCGTGGACAGGCCGAGACCCGTGCCCTTGCCGACCGGTTTGGTGGTGAAGTACGGCTCGAACACCTGCGCCTGCACGTCCGGCGCCATGCCCGCGCCGGTGTCCTGGACCCGCATCACCACGTACGCGCCGGGCCGGACGCCGACGATCCGGCCGGTGTCGCCGTGGCCGAGCGTGGCGTCCTCGATGGCGATGCTGAGCCGGCCGCCGTCGGGCATCGCGTCGCGGGAGTTGACCGCGAGGTTGAACAGGATCTGCTCGACCTGGCCCGCGTCGGCCCACACCCTGGCGACGTCGTCGGGCAGGTGCATGTCGAGCTCGATGTGGTCGCCGACGAGCGTGCGCAGCATCGAGTGGACCTTGGTGAGGTTGTGCTTGAGGTCGAGCGACTCCGGGTGCAGGACCTGCTGGCGGGTGAACGCGAGCAGCTGCCTGGTCAGGTTCGCGGCTCGTTCGCCGGCGTGCTTGATGTCCTCGATCGCCGTGCGGCGCGGGTCGTCGTCGGGGGTGCGTCGCAGCAGCATCTCGCTGTTGCCGTTCACGACCGTGAGGATGTTGTTGAAGTCGTGCGCGATGCCGCCGGTCAACCGGCCGATGGCTTCCATCTTCTGCGCGTGCCTCAGCTGTGCTTCGGTCTCGCCGACGCGTTCTTCGAGCCGTGCGCGCGCGTCCTTCAGTTCCTGCATCAGCCTGATGCCCCGGAGTGCGCTGCTGAGCTGCTGCTGCACGGCCTCGTAGATCCAGCCGGGTTCCGGGCCCTGCTCGAAGATCACGTACCCGAGGTGGTCCTCGTCGGTGTAGAGCGGGGCGCAGAGGGCGCTGAAGGGGTGGTCCCTTCTGAACGGGTACGGCGTCAGGTTGATGGCGGGGAACGGGGTCGTGGGGTGGTCCTTGAGCTGACCGTCCTCGTACCGCACGAGCGCGCGTGCCGTGCCTGCGGTGTCGTACGCCATGACGTGGCAGCCGGGGAGTCCCAGGCGGGGGAGTTCTTCGGTGAGGGCGTTCGTCAGCTCGTCGACGTCCCTCGACGCGATGAGCCGCTGCCCTGCTTCGCGCACCGTCTGGTCGTGGCGCTCGTGCGACAGGTACTTGAACCGTGCGTCCGTGGCGAACGCATCGCCGACGAGGAGTTGCACGCGCAGCCACAAGTCGTTGATGAGCGTGGCATCGCTGATCCGTGCCGTCACGAACCGATGGAGGTCGAACAGCGGTGGCCACCAACGTTCCGGTTCGCACCCAGCGCGCGCACTCGCCCTGATGTACTCGGCGAGCAGCTTGAGGAACTCGGCGCCTTCGACCTCGCCACGGCCGGCCGCCATCAGTTCGACGATCAGCTGCTCGGCCCAGCCGTCCGGGAGCTTGGCCTGCAGTGGCCCGAGCGAGCCTCGCAGGTGGTCCGCGACCGTGGCCGCCGTCGCCGACTCGGAGATGTTCAGCCGGCCGTGCGCCGGGGCGTGGTCGCCGAGGCCCGACGGCAGGCAGCCGCACGACCTCCTGACGATCAGCTCGGTCGGCATGGTCTGCCTGGGCAGCGTCGGTTCGCCGTGCACGAGCGCCAGCGCCAGTTCCGCGGCCCGGAAACCCATTTCGTGGAACGGCGCCCTGACCGTGGTGAACCCCGGTGTCGCCGCGTCGATGTTGACCTCGCGGCGCACCCGGTCCGGTGGCCCCTGGCCCGTGGCGGTGACGTAGCCGAGGTCGTGCGTGCGGACGTTGGTGTGGTTGTCGTAGCCGACGACCGCGATGTCCTCCGGCGTGCGCAACCCCAGCTCCTCCAACGCGGACACGACACCGATGGCGTAGTCGTCGTTCGCGGCGGCGATGGCGTCCGGCGGTTCTTCGAGGCTGGCGAGCATCTTTCGGACCGCGTCGGCCGCACCGCTCGGTTCCCAGATGAACGAGCCGGGCATGGTGATCAGCTCGGGGTCGAAGGTGATGCCGTGCTTGCGCAGCGAGTCCAGGTACCCCTGGTACCGCTCCTGCGCCCCCGCATGCGTTTGCGGGCCGCGGACGAACGCGATCCTGCGCTTGCCGTGCACCTCGATCAGGTGGTCAACGGCCTGCTCCATGCCGTCCTGGTTGTCCATCAGGATGGTCGGCCACTGCGCGAGAGAGGTCTCCACACTCACGATCGGCATCGGCGCGTACTGCTTCACGAACTCATGCATGCCCTCAGACCCGATGAGCTGCCCCACGCGCGTAGTCCACACCACGAGCGCATCGATCCGATTGGGCGAGATGAGGTCGTAAACGGTGTTGGCCCGCCGCTTGTGGAGGTCCGGGTGATCCAGCTCGGAGCCGACGAAACACACCAGGTCACACCCGAGATGCAACGCCCCGTCGCTGACACCGCGCCACTGCTCGCCCGCGAGCTCGATGAGCGGGCCCGCGGTGATCATCCCGATGGTGGGACGTCGCTTCGCACTGCCGTTCGCCACAAAACCCCCGCTACTCAACGCGATTCGGGATGATACGCGTTGTCGGAGGGAATGCCTGCCCTGTTACCAGGGGGATTGGTGAACACTGTTCTGGACGGCCTGGCCTCGAACCCCGCCCTGCCCGCGTCTCTGGTCAGCCGCCTGATCGGTCTGGCGGACGGCGTGCTGGCCCTGACGCTGGCTCGCAGATCCGACCTGTCCGCTGCTGATGTTCAGGCTCTGCTGGCCCGCGACGACCCGGACGTCGTGGCCGCGCTGCTGGAGTCGGGCTGGGTCGCGCCGTCTTCCGTGCCGGTCACCGATCCCCGGATCGCGCTGGTGGTGGCCGAGCACCCGGACGCTCCGCTGGATCTCGTCCGCTCGCTGGCCGCGCATCCCGACCCGGTGGTCCGCGCCCGGCTCGCGCGCCTCGCCCATCGGCTGCCCGCGGATGTGGCTGCTCTGCTGGCCCGCGACCCGGATGAACGGGTGGTCGCCTCGGTCGTCGGCAGGGCGCGGCCTTCTGCTCGGGTGGAGCCCTTGCCCTCGTTGAGCGCTGCGCAGATCCGATCGTTGGTGTCCCAGGGGCCGCACGCGTTCCTGACGGCCGCGCGTAGTCCGGAGTGTCCGCCGGAGCTGTTGCACCTCATGGCTGAACGGTCCGAGGAGGTCGAACTGCATCGGGCGATCGCGCGGCATCCGCGTGCTTCCGGTGAGACCTTGTTGCTGTGCCTGGGAGATGCTCAGGCGCGCCACCTCGCGGCCGCGCATCCTCACTTGCCGGTGCCGATGATCCTGAAGCTGCTGGGCAGTGAGTTCACGGCGGGACCGGCGGCGTCGAACCCGTCGCTGCCGGTCGCCGTGATGGAGGAACTTCTCAACTCCACCACTTGATCAGGTTGGTCTGCTCCTTGCGGAGCTCGTACCCGTTGGCCGCGTAGAACTTCCGCGCGTCCACCCGGTTGTGCCCCGTCACCAGCCGCACTCCGCGGGCACCATCGGCACGCGCCCACTCCTCGCCCGCCTGCAGCAGGCGCTTGCCCACGCCTCGGCGCTGGTGCTGGGGTGCGATGGCGAGCGTGATGAGGTTCTTCAGCGGTGGGTAGTAGGTGTTCTCGTAGTCGCTGAGCTGGATGTAGCCGAGCACCTCGGGGCCGTCGACGGCCACGAGCAGTGCGATGTTCGGCGCCTTGATGATCCGCGACACCTGGGCGGTGGTGGAGTCCACCGGGAAGTCGTAGCCCAGGGCGGCACGGTTGATGTCGCAAATGGACCCAGCGTCGGACAGCTCCGCCGGACGTACCGAAACCATGTTGCCCCCAAAGAAAACGGCCCCTCAGAAACATCCTGAGGGGCCGATCGAGATCATCAAGCCAGCGGTGGCTTGAACAGAGCCGGCACCTTCGACGCGGCCGCCGTGTCCAGCAGCCACAACGTCCGGCGACGGCCGGTGGCACCCGCGGCCGGCAGTTGCACCTCGCCCGCACCGGTCAAAGCCATGGCCACCGCGGCCGCCTTGCCCTCGCCGGTGGTCATCAGCCAGACCTCCTGGGCGCAGCGGATCGACGCCAAGGTCAGCGAGATGCGCGTGGGCGGTGGCTTCGGGCAGTTGCGGACCGCGACGACGGTCCGCTCCTTCTCGTACACGGCGGGAGAAGCGGGGAAGACCGAGGCCACGTGGCCCTCTTCGCCCACGCCCAGCATGCACACGTCGAACGTCGGCACGTCGCCGTGATCCTCAGGCCGGGCAAGGGAAGCGAGCAGGTCCGCGTAGGCCGAGGCGGCGGCTTCCGGGTCGTCGCCGAACTTGCCGTCCGACGGTTCCATCACGTGCACACGCGAGGGATCCAGCGGAACGTGGTCCAGCAGGGCCGCGCGGGCCTGGGTCTCGTTGCGCTCCGGATGGCCAGAGGGCAGGAAGCGCTCGTCGCCCCAGTACAGGTCGACGCGGGACCAGTCCACGGCGTCGCGGGCGCCGTTGCGGTTCAGGTGTTCCAGGACGGCGGTGCCGGTGCGGCCGCCGGTGAGCACGACCGACGCGTAGCCGCGGGCGGCTTGGGCGTCGACCATGCGCGTGACCAGGCGGGCCGCCGCGGCGGCGGCCAGCAGGTCGCCGTCGCGGTGGACCACCACTTGCGGATTGCTCACGAACTCGCCTTCGCCTTGGACTTCTTCGCAGGAGCAGCCGCCTTGCCGTTCGCGCCGGACTCCGCGGGCGCTTCCTCGACGGCCTCGGGCTTCGAAGAAGACGTGCGGCCCTTCGCGACCTTGGACAGCGACTTCAGTGCCGCGGCGTAGACCTCGTCCGGGTCGAGCCGGCGCAGCTCCTCGGCCAGGCAGTCGCGCACCGAACGACGCTGCAGCGCGACCCGCCGGGAGGGCTGGCCGGGCTGGGACAGGGTGCCCACCTTGCCGTCCGGGCGGATCAGGTCGACGGCGCCGGACGGGCGGTCCAGCTTGACCTGCACGATGCCCTCACCCGAGGTCGCCTTGTAGCGACGAGCAGACACCTTCAGCTTGTCCGTCAGCCACGCGGCCAGCAGGTCGGTGGACGGCGAGTCGGCCTCACCGGTCACCTCCGCTTCGGTGATCTTCTCGTACGGCGGCAGGTCCAGCGAAGCGGCGAGCATGGCGCGCCACAACGTCAGGCGCGTCCAGGCCAGGTCCGTGTCGCCGGGCGCGTAGTGCGCACGACGCGCTTCCAGGGCCTTGATCGGGTTCTTCTCGGCGGCGGCGTCGGTGATGCGGCGCTGGGCGAGCTGACCGATCGGGTCCTTCGACGGAGACACGGGGGCGTCGAACGGCCACCACGCCACGACCGGGGTGTCCGGCAGCAGCAACGGCATGACGCAGGACGCGCCTTCCTTGGCGAGTTCTCCGTACAGACGGAGAACAACGACCTCGGAGGCACCCGCGTCGCCACCGACGCGGATCTGCGCGTCCAGGCGAGGAGCGGCCTGACGAGCACCGCGCGCCACGACGATCACGCGACACGGGTGCTCGCGCGAGGCGTCGTTGGCCGCGTCGATCGCGGCGTCGGTGCGCTGGCCGTCCTCGGTCACGATCACGAGGGTCAGCACACGACCGAGGGTCGTCGCACCGCCCTCGTCGCGCAGCCGGACCAGGCGCGAGTTGATCTGGGAGGTGGTGGTCGAGGGCAGGTCGATGATCACGGACGCCTCCACTGCCTTCCGGTCCTGGCGGTCATCGTCTCCGCCGACGGCGGGCCCCAGGTTCCAGCCTTGTACTTCTCGAGCGGCGGTTCGTCCTTGCGCGCCCAGAACTCCAGCACCGGGTCGAGGATCTCCCAGGAGAGCTCGACCTCGTCGTTCTTCGGGAACAGCGACGGCTCGCCGAGCAACACGTCCAGCAGCAGCCGCTCGTAGGCCTCCGGCGACGACTCGGTGAACGAGTGGCCGTAGCCGAAGTCCATCGTGACGTCGCGGACCTCCATCGTGTTGCCCGGCACCTTCGAGCCGAACCGGATGGTCACGCCCTCGTCCGGCTGAACCCGGACCACCAGAGCGTTCTGGCCGAGCTCCTCGGTCGCGGTGTCGTCGAACGGCAGGTGCGGTGCCCGCTTGAACACGACGGCCACCTCGGTGACGCGACGGCCCAGGCGCTTGCCGGTGCGCAGGTAGAACGGCACCCCGGCCCAGCGACGGGTGTTGATCTCACACGTGATCGCACCGAACGTCTCGGTCTTCGACTCGGGCGAGAAACCGCCCTCCTCGTGCAGACCGGGCACCTTCTGACCGCCCTGCCAGCCACCGGTGTACTGACCGCGCGCGGTGGTCTCCTCGAACGGTTCCGCGGGCCGCGTCGCCGAGAGGATCTTGACCTTCTCCGCGCGCAGGTCGGCCGGCTTGAACGAGACCGGCTCCTCCATCGCGATCAGCGCGAGCAGCTGCAGCAGGTGGTTCTGGATGACGTCCCGCGTCGCACCGATGCCGTCGTAGTACCCCGCGCGGCCGCCGAGACCGATGTCCTCGGCCATGGTGATCTGCACGTGGTCGACGTAGTTCGAGTTCCAGATGGGTTCGTACAGCTGGTTCGCGAACCGCAGCGCCAGGATGTTCTGCACGGTCTCCTTGCCGAGGTAGTGGTCGATGCGGAACACCGACTCCTCGGGGAAGACCTCGTTGACCGTCTTGTTCAGCTCCTTGGCCGACTTCAGGTCGTGGCCGAACGGCTTCTCGATGACGACCCGGCGCCACTGGTCCGGAGCCGTCTGGGCGAGACCCGCGCGCTTGAGCTGGTTGACCACCGTCGGGAACGCGCCCGGCGGGATCGACAGGTAGAACGCGTGGTTGCCGCCCGTGCCGCGCTCGGCGTCCAGAGCAGCCAGACAGGAAGCGAGGTTGTCGAACGACTGGTCGTCGTCGAACGTGCCCTGGACGAACCGGATGCCCTCGGCGAGCTGCTGCCAGACCGCCTCGTTGAACGGCGTCCGCGCGTGCTCCTTGACCGCGTCGTGCACGACCTTCATGAAGTCCTGGTCGGCCCAGTCGCGGCGGGCGAAGCCGACGAGACCGAAGCCCGGCGGCAGCAGACCCCGGTTCGCGAGGTCGTAGATCGCGGGCATGAGCTTCTTGCGCGACAGGTCACCGGTGACGCCGAAGATGACCAGCGCGCTCGGGCCCGCGATGCGGGGCATGCGCTTGTCCGCCGCGTCCCGCAGCGGGTTGCGCCACTTGCCGGATGAGGTCACGAGCCGTCCTCCTGGACTGCCTCGACGAGCTGGGCCAGACCCGCGATGCGGTCTTCGAGGTGAAGCCGCAGCACCGGGCGACCGTGTTCGGCCAGCACCTGACCGTCGCCGAGCGCCTGCGCGAGCTGGAGCTGCGCGAGCGTGTAGGGACGGCCGGGCACCTCCAGGTCGTCACCGGACTCGCCGGTGATCTGGATGAACACGCCGTTCTGGTGACCGCCCTTGTGGTACTGGCCGGTCGAGTGCAGGAAGCGCGGACCCCAGCCGAACGTGGTCTGCAGGTGCGTCCTCTTCGCGATCTCCGCACGGAGCAGCTCGAACGACGCGTCGTCGATCCTGTCCAAGTACGCCTGAACCGAGATGTAGCCGTGGTCGGGCGCCACTTCAACGAGCGCGGCGAGCGCTTCCGCGACCGTGTTCACCTTGCGCGGCGCCCAGTCGGTGCCGTGGCCCTCGACCGGACCGTCCACGAAGGACGGCGTGGTGGCGGCGACGGCGGGCGCGTCCAGCAGCGCGCGGGAGGCCTTCTTCGCGGCCTCCACGTCCGGCTGGTCGAACGGGTTGATGCCGAGCACCCGGCCGACGAGCGCCGTCGCGTACTCCCACAGCAGGAACTGCGCGCCGAGCTTGCCCTCGACCGCGAGGTGGGCCGAGCCGGTGGCCGGTCCGATCGCGACGGTCGTGGCGTCCGAGCGCGCGTCCACGAAGCCGGGAGCGCCGGGACCCTCGACGACGACCGGCAGCAGACCGGTGCCGTGCTTGCCGGTCGACTCGGCGATCAGCTGCTCGGCCCAGTCACCGAACCCCTTGATGCCGGAACCGGTGTCGGCGAAGACGATCTTCTCGGCGCCGTGCGCGTGCGCGGCACCGAAGACCGCGGCCAGCACGACCGCCGGGTTGTCGACCGAGTCCTCGGCGAGGACCTTGGCCTCCTCGGCCGCCTCGTCCAGCAGCGCCTCGACGTTCGCGCCGGCCAGGTACGAGGGCACCAGACCGAACGCGGTCAGCGCCGAGTAACGGCCACCCACGTTCGGGTCGGCCAGGAAGACCTTGCGGTAGCCCGCTTCCTCGGACGCCTTCTGCAAGGGCGATCCGGGGTCGGTGACCACCACGATGCGCGACGCGGCGTCGATGCCCGCGTCGGTGAAAGCCTTCTCGAAGATGCGCCGGTGGCTGTCGGTCTCGACGGTGCCACCGGACTTGGACGACACCACGATCACCGTGCGCTCGAGGTCACCGGCGAGAGCGTCGGCGACCTGGGCGGGATCGGTGGTGTCCAGCACGACCAGCGGGACGCCCGCGGTCCGCGTGATCACCTCGGGGGCCAGCGACGAGCCGCCCATTCCGGCGAGCACGACGCGGTCGACGCCCTCGGCGTGCAGTTCCTCGCGCAGTGCCACGAGCTCGGGGAGCAGTGGACGGGACGTCTCGTGCAACGTCGTCCACGAGAGGCGGATGCTCGCCTCGGACTCGGCTTCCGGCCCCCACAGGGTCGGGTCCTGCGCGGTCAGCTTGCTCGGCACCGAATCCGCGACCAGGTCAGCAGCGATGATGCTGACCTGGTCGGCGTTCGGTGACCTCACGATTTCGACGGAGGTCACTTCGTGATCAGCCCTTCAGTTGAGCCAGTTGGTTCGTCACCGTCTCGAGCAACTCTTCCCAGGACTTCTCGAACTTCTCGACACCCTCGGTCTCCAGGACCACGAACACGTCCTGCAGGTCGATTCCCACGGCGGCGAGCTGGTCGAACACCTCCTGGCCCTCAGCGGCGCGTCCGGTGACCGTGTCACCGGTGATCTTGCCCCCGTCGGCCACGGCGTGCAGCGTCTTCTCCGGCATCGTGTTCACGACGCCGTTCACGACGAGCTGGTCGACGTAGAGGGTGGGGGAGTAGCTCGGGTCCTTCACACCGGTCGACGCCCACAGCGGACGCTGCGCGTTGGCGCCGTCGGCCTTGAGCGCCTCCCAGCGCTCGCCCTGGAACGTCTTCTCGAAGGCGCCGTAGGCGATCCACGCGTTGGCGACAGCCGCCTTGCCGCGCAGTGCCTTGGCCTCGTCCGTGCCGATCTTGTCCAGGCGCTTGTCGATCTCGGTGTCCACGCGGGACACGAAGAACGACGCGACGCTGTGGATCGAGCGCAGGTCGTGGCCGTTCGCCTTGGCCTGCTCCAGGCCGTCGAGGTACGCCTCCATGACCTTCTGGTAGCGCTCGACCGAGAAGATCAGCGTCACGTTGACGGAGATGCCCTCGGCGATCGTCTTCGTGATCGCCGGCAGGCCCGCCTCGGTGGCCGGGATCTTCACCAGCAGGTTCGGCCGGTCCACGGTCTTCCACAGGTCCTGCGCCTCGGCCACGGTCTTGTCCGTGTCGAACGCCAGGCGCGGGTCGACCTCGATGGAGACGCGGCCGTCCACACCGTTCGTCGAGTTGTAGATGTCGCGGAACTTGTCGCACGCGTTGCGCACGTCCGTCGTGGTGACCTCGCGGATGGTCGCCTCGGTGTCGGCACCCCGGTTGGCGAGCTCGCGGACCTGCTCGTCGTAGGACTCGCCCTTCGAGAGCGCGCCCGCGAAGATCGTCGGGTTCGTCGTGACACCGACGACGTTCCAGTCGCGGATCAGCTCGTCCAGGTTGCCGCTGGTGAGCCGTTCACGGGACAGGTCGTCGAGCCAGATCGAGACTCCGGCGCCGGAAAGTGCGTCGAGATTCGGCTTGCTCACTTGCTTAACCCCTCACTCGGTCAAGGGAACGGCGGGCGGCGGCGACGACGTTCTCCGTCGTGAAGCCGAACTCCTTGAACAGAACCTGGTAGTCGGCCGAGGCACCGAAGTGCTCGATCGACACGATCTCGCCGTTGTCGCCGACGTAGCGGTACCACGGCTGTGCGATACCGGCTTCCACCGCGACGCGCGCCTTAACCGACGACGGGATGACCGACTCGCGGTACTCGGCGTCCTGCTTCTCGAACCACTCGATCGACGGCATGGAGACCACACGCACGGCAACGCCCTCGCCCTGCAGGACCTTCCCGGCTTCGGCGGCGACCTGCAGCTCGGAGCCAGTGCCGATGATCACGATCTCCGGGTTCTCGTCACCGAAGAGCACGTAACCACCGCGCTTCACGCCCTCCGCGGAGGTGCCCTCCAGGGTGGGGAGGTTCTGCCGGCTCAGCGCGAACCCGACCGGGCCGAGCTGCTCGATGGTGGCCTTCCAGGCGTACGCGGTCTCGTTCGCGTCACCGGGGCGGACGACCGTGAAGTCCGGGATCGCGCGCAGGGCCGCGAGGTGTTCGATCGGCTGGTGCGTCGGGCCGTCCTCGCCCAGGCCGATGGAGTCGTGCGTCCACACGTACGTGACGGCCGCCTGCATGATCGCCGCGAGACGCACGGACGGACGCATGTAGTCGGAGAACACGAGGAACGTGCCACCGAACGGGCGGGTCGGGCCGTGCAGCGCGATGCCGTTGAGGATCGCGCCCATCGCGTGCTCGCGGACACCGAAGTGCAGCACGCGGCCGTACGGGTCGGCCTTCCACATCCCGGTGGAGATCGACTCCGGGCCGAACGACTTGGCGCCCTTGATCGTGGTCAGGTTCGACTCGGCCAGGTCGGCCGAACCGCCCCACAGCTCGGGCAGGTGCTTGGCCAGCGCGTTGATGACCTCACCGGAGGCCTTGCGGGTCGGCACGCCCTTCGCGTCCACCGGGTAGGACGGCAGGTCGGCGTCCCAGCCCTCGGGCAGCTCGCGGGCGATGAGACGGTCCAGCAGCGCCTTGGCCTCCGGGTTGGCCGACGCCCACGCGTCGAAGCTCTTCTGCCACTCGGCCTTGGCGTGCTCGCCGCGCTTGACGACCTCGCGGGCGTGCGCCAGCACGTCGTCGGCGACCTCGAAGGTCTTCTCGGGGTCGAAGCCGAGGATCTCCTTGGTGGCCTTGACCTCGTCGACGCCCAGTGCGGCACCGTGCGCGGCACCGGTGTTCTGCTTGTTCGGCGCCGGGTAGCCGATGATCGTGCGCAGCAGGATGAACGACGGCTTGTCGGTCACCGCCTTGGCCTTCTCGACCGCTTCGAGGATGCCCTTGACGTTCTCGCCGGACTCGACGACCTGGACGTGCCAGCCGTAGGCCTCGTAGCGCGCCGCGGTGTCCTCGGACAGGGCGATCGTCGTGTCGTCCTCGATGGAGATCTTGTTGTCGTCGTAGAAGACGACCAGGTTGCCCAGCTGCTGCGTGCCCGCGAGCGACGACGCCTCGGAGGTGACGCCCTCCTCGATGTCACCGTCGGAGGCGATCACGAAGATGTGGTGGTCGAACGGGCTGGCGCCCTGCGCGGCGTCCGGGTCGAAGAGACCGCGCTCGCGACGGGCGGCCATCGCCATGCCGACCGCGGAGGCGAGGCCGGAGCCCAGCGGGCCGGTGGTGATCTCGACACCCTTGGTGTGGCCGTGCTCCGGGTGGCCGGGGGTCTTCGAGCCCCACTTGCGCAGGTGCTTGAGGTCGTCCAGCTCTAGGCCGTAGCCCGACAGGAACAGCTGGACGTACAGCGTCAGGCTGGAGTGCCCGGCGGACAGCACGAACCGGTCGCGGCCGATCCAGTCCGGGTCGGCGGGGTCGTGCCGCAGCACGCGCTGGAACAACGTGTACGCCAGCGGCGCGAGGCTCATGGCCGTGCCGGGATGGCCGTTGCCGACGTTCTGCACGGCGTCCGCAGCGAGCACTCGCGCGGTGTCGACAGCGCGCTTGTCGAGGTCGGTCCAGTCGTCGGGCAGATCGGCCTTGGTGAGCCGGGTGATGTCGTCGGTGACGGTCACGGACTTACAGCTCCACTCTTGTCGCTCGGGCGGGTCTGGTGAATCGATCCCGAACAGCCTGACCCGCGTCTCTCCCACGTCCTGTGGCCAGCCTAGTCCTGAGAGATTCAGATGTTGCTCTGAAAGGTCTCAAGGGCATGTGTGCCGAGGCACACCAGCACCCGAACGGGCTGTGAATTCTTTGCGCGGTTACCATCAGTCGCTGGTTTTCACACCTGTCTCAACACGAGGAGCGTTCCCGCGATGAGTGCCGTCCTCGAGGCCCCCAGGTCGCCTCGCCAGGTTGTTGGCGCTTACGTGGCGCTCACGAAGCCGCGGGTCATCGAGCTCCTGCTGATCACCACGATCCCCGCGATGCTCCTGGCCCAGCACGGCCTCCCGCCGCTGTGGCTGATCGCCTGCACCCTCACCGGCGGCACCCTCGCCGCGGGGTCGGCAAATGCCCTCAACTGCTTCGTCGACGCCGACATCGACTCGGTCATGAAGCGGACCGCGGCCAGGCCCCTCGCGCACAACGCCATCCCGCCGCGCAACGCCCTGATCTTCGGCATCGTGCTCGGGGTCGTCTCGTTCGCGTTCCTGTGGATCTTCGTCAACCTGATGTCGGCCGCCTTCGCGGTGGCGACCATCCTGTTCTACATCTTCGTCTACACGCTGGTCCTCAAGCGCCGCACCTCCCAGAACATCATCTGGGGCGGCATGGCGGGCTGCATGCCGGTGATCATCGGCTGGAGCGCGGTGACGGGCACCGTCGAGTGGCCGGCGCTGGTCATGTTCGGCGTCATCTTCTTCTGGACTCCGCCGCACACCTGGGCCCTCGCGATGAAGTTCAAGGAGGACTACGCCCGAGCAGGCGTGCCGATGCTGCCGGTGGTGGCCACAGCTCAGCAGGTGACGCGGCAGATCGTCATCTACAGCTGGATCACCGTCGTCTGCACGCTCGCGCTGGCCCCCGTCACCTCGTGGATCTACGTGGCCGTCGCGGCGGTGTCGGGCGTGTGGTTCGCCGTCTTCGCGCACAAGTTGCACAACGTCGTTCGCCGCGGCGGGTCCACGAACACCATGAAGTTCTTCCACATGTCGAACCTCTACCTGATGCTCGTGTTCTGCGGTCTCGCCGTGGACGCCGTGGTCGGGTTGCCGGTGCTTGGCTGGCCGTTCTAGCTGCACCTCCAGGCGTACGGCTGTGGCGCCCGCAGAGTTCACCGTCTCCGGTGGCGAAGGCTCGCCGCTGGAGTTCGTGGCCGCGTTCCTGGGATCGTGCTCGCTGCTCGTGGTGACCGATCCGGGCGGGTGGGCGCAGGTCAGCGCCGGGCTCGCGGTCGGGTACCCGGCGTCCACCGTGGTCACGACCTCCGTGCGGGTGGTGCGGTTCGCCGTTCTCGATCTCCGGCATTTTCCGTCGGCTTCTTCCTTGCCGTCGCTTTCCGACGTTCCTGGTGACGTGGTGGCGTTGCACGACACGCGCTCGTGGGACACCACGCCGGTCGTGCAGGCGTTGCGTCGGCTCGGCCGGCCGGTCGTGCTGTTCACCGCCGCGCACACGTGGGTGTCCGGGATGGACGCGGCTTCGGTGCTGATCGGGTGGAGCGCGCCACACGTGGTGCTCGGCTCGCCGGTCGGTGCCGGCGAGGGACGGGTCGAGGACGTCGTCTGGCAGTTCCGGGAGCTGGAACGCCGTCGTCAGGTCCGCTTCACCGCGTTGCCGTCGCCTCCCGCGCCTTCCGAGCGCCCGGTGACCGTGATGGTCGCGTTGCCCGGCGCCACCGAGGGCATCGCCGGGGCGTTGCGGCCCGGTGGCGAGTACGAGGTGTGGGTGCACGTCGGGCAGCACCCCGACCCGTTGCCCGGCGACCTGGAGCTGCGGGCGGTGCTGAGCATGAACGGGCGGCCGGTGCAGGCCGAGTCGTTCGTGCTGCCCGCCGAAGGGGCCAGTCCGTGGGTGAGCTTCCCGGTCACCACTCCGTACGCCTCGGTGCCGTGGACCGGTGAGCTGGTCATCTACTCCGGTGTGGTGCCGGTGCACGTCCGGCAGGTCGTGCTGCCCGTCGGCGGCGGTGAGTCCCGTGCTGCTGTGCGGTTTCAGCTGACGCGGACGTTCGCTGATCTCGAGCCGTTGTCGTCGCGGGTGGCGTCGGTGCTCGTGCTGGGGGAGCGGGCGCTGGTGGCCTCCGGTCCCGGTGTTCCTGCCCGGGTGAGTCTCGACGTGGGCGACCTGCCGCACTCGTTTCCCGTCGCCGCGGGGCTGGATCCCTGGTACGGCAAGGACTTCCCGTCGTTCTGCGAGGACCTGGCGGCGCTGGCGCGGCAGGGGTCGGCGCTCTACTCGCGGCTGTTCGGGTCCGATGCGCTGGCTGATCGGGTTCGACGGCTGGGGCGGGCTCGTCCGGCCGGGCTGATGATCGCCTCGGCGGCCGCGAGCCCGGTGCCGTGGTCGTTGATCTACGACCTGCCGTTGAACGACGGGCCGTACCGGCTGTGCGCGTCGGTGGGGCAGTTCGGGCCGTTCGGTGCCGGGGGAGAGGTGCCGGCGCACTGCCCGGTGTCCGATCACAGCGGCAATGTGTTGTGCCCCTTCGGTTTCTGGGGTCTGTCGGCCGTGCTGGAGCAGCCGGTCGGGCCGTTGGTGCCGTTCGTCTCGGTGCGGCCGCGGCCGTTCGAGGTGTCGATGGCGGTCGATCACGGCATGGACCGGGCGCTGACCGAGCGGCACGTGACCGAGCTGATGTCGATGCTTTCGCCTGAGGTCGTGACGTCCGCCTATGTCAGCCCGTCGGAGCTGGGGCGGGCGTTGGCCGATGAGGGCATGGACGTCGTGCACCTGCATTTCCGCGAGGGGTTCCTCGACGCCGAGGAGATCGAACGCTGGGACCGCGAGGGTGTGTGGCCGCGTCCGCATTGGCCGTCGCGCAAGCCCGTGGTGGTGGGCACGTCGCCGATGCCGGGCCTGGTCCGGGCTTTCGCGGACGGCGGGGCGTCGGCCGTGATCAGCCCGGAAGTGGCTGTGCCGCAGGACATGGCGGGCTGGGTGACCGGCATGGTGCTCGTCCGGCTCGCGGCGGGGTTCAGCGCGGGGGAGGCGTTGCGGCTCTCCCGGTGGGAGATGCTGGGCCGCGGCAACGTGATGGGGCTCGCGTACACGTTGCACGGCAGTGCGGATCTTCGGATCCGGCCGGGAAACTGAACCAAAAGCGGCTTCTGTGCGTTTTTGTTGATATGCCGAACCCGGATGTTCAACTTCGTCAGGCGATCGCCGAGCTGACCCTCCGCTTCGGTGGCCGGGTGACGAATCTGGAGATCTGGGAGGCCGCGGAGGCCGCGTACGCATCGCTCAGCGCTGGTGCGACCGTGCACACCCATCTCGCCGTGCTCACCGCACGCCGCGCCGCCCGCGAACTCGCGCTCACGGCTATTGGCGTGCAGATGCCTACTCAGCAGAAGGCCGGGCTGACGCCGGCTCGGTGACTTCCAGGTAGACCGTCTCGCCGTTCGCCGCTGCGGTGCGTGCGAGCTGCGAGAGCTCGCTGAGGTGCGCGAACGCCTCGTGGAAGCCCCAGTCGACGTGCGGTGCCCAGCTCAGTGCGACATCGTGCATGCGCGCGGGGTGGGCCTCGACGAGCTGTGCGACGAGGGCGGCCGGCAGCGCGAAGACGGCGTCCTCCGGCTGCGGCTCCCACACCTCGTTGAGCACCTCGTGCCAGATGACGACGGCGGCTCGCGGGTCGTAGTCGCCGGCGGCCACGGACTCGCCGGTGTTGATGAAGAACGTGCTCAGGACGCCACCTTGGTCAGCAGGTCCTCGACGCACGGGTCGTCGAGGGACTCAACGATGCACTTCCACAGCGACAGGTTGGTCTCGGCCCACTTGGTGTAGGTCGCGGCTGCCTCCGCATCGTAGAAGTAGTACCCGTCGTCGGCTTTGCCCACCTGCTCGCCGACGATCTTGTGCGCGAGCTCCCGGAGCGTGATGCCGTTCTCCTGCAGGTACTTGTGCGCCAGGACGACCGGCGTGACCGGCAGGGCCTTGAACAGCGTGTCCGCGTCCGAGAGCGCCTGGGCCTCCAGCGAGATGTCGCGGTGGCGGGTGCGCATCTCCGCCTCGATGACGATGCGTTCGATCCACTCGATGTCGCCGACGCACACGCCGGCGACGAACAGGGTCTTGCGGCGCAGCGCCTCGCCGTCGGTGGGCAGGGAGTTGCGGCGGACCATGTAGTTGAGGTCGTGCACGAGCGCGGCCACCTCGACGATGTCCTCCGCCGAGCCGTTGCGCTTGGCGAAGAGCACCGCCTTGTCGCGGACGAAGCTCACGTGGTGCCAGCCGTGGAACTGCAGCTTCGCGGCCAGGTCCTCGCACAGCCGCCTCACGCGCTGCTCCACGTCCGCGATGACAGCTCTCGGAATCGTTGTGCGCGTATGCATCATCAGCCCTCCCGACCAGGTGGGCTGATGGTAGGCGTGTTGCGACGGCCTCAGTGAGGCTTCACAGGTGGTTCGTCAGATCCTCCAAGCGGTCCTCGACCGGCACGTGCCGGTGGCTGAGCCCGGTGTCCGGGTCGAAGCTGAGGCTCCACGGCGTGACGGCACGTGACTTGACCAGGAAGGTCATCGTCCCATCAGCCGCCCGCGGGATGCGGTGGAACTCGTGCGCGAGCAACGTGCCCGTGGTGCCCTCGGTGCACTGAGTGCGGTTCGTGAGCTCGGTCGCGACGACCGTCCGCCCGCCCAGGCCGAGCCGGGCGTCGAAACGTTCGTGCAGGTAGGCGCCACTCAGGATGGTGGTGCAGAAGTGGTACCGGTGGTTGTGGACCGAGTCCGCGTACCCGGCGCGCCAGTCCGTCAGCGGTTTGTACTCGTGCAGCCAGAACGTGAACGACTCGTCCTCCCCGTCGCGGAGGCACCACGCGAAGTGCGTCGTCGTCTCGCGGGAGTGCGCGATCACCCACGTCGCCTGCTGTGGCGTGAGCCCGTCGAGGTGCGACCTGAGCTCTTTGCGCAGCTCCGGCCGGCACGCCCACTCGCGGAACCACTCGCCGACGTCGGTCCAGTGGTCCACGACGGGAAATTCGGCGCACTTCACCCGAGCGGCGAGCTCCTCGAGCGCGGACAACCCGGTGAACTCGGCTAGCAAGATCGATCAGCTCCTCAACTGAGCGGAAGCGGAGAATTCGCGACGGAAAGCGTGGAACTTGGCTTCCAGCTCCTTGAAACCGTCTTGTTCGAGTGTTTCGCCGGTGATCTTCTCGTACAGCGCGCTGAAGTCGTTTCTGGTCGTCCCCGGCGTGATGACGAAGTGGTACCCGGCCTTGGAATTGCTGATCCGCAGGAACTCCGCGCGCTCCTTCGCGTACAGGAACGAGCTCTCGGTGAACCTGAGCGTCCTGGGATATGGCCTCAGCACTCCGGCGGTGTTGCTGTAGAGCGTCATCCAGACCGAGTCGTCGAACAGCTCGAGCCTGTCGAGCGGCGGATCGGAAACGATGGTGACGTCGATCCTGCTGCACCTGCTTCGTGCCGCGTACAGGCCGACCAGCCCGATGCTGATCTGTTCCTTCAGTCGTTGCTGGATCTCGTCGTAATCGCCGTCCGCCCCTTCGTTGCGGAGCAGGTACCGCGCGCGCCCGCTGATCGCGTTGTCGTCCCGCGGATCCGCCAGCACCGCCTTGAGCTCGCACTCCGTCTGGCTGAGCAGCACTCTTCCGGCCGCGTACCGGCCGGCGAACCCGCGGAAGCAGTACAGCCGAGTCCGCTCCAGGTCCTGCATCATGAGCTGGTTGAACTCGGGATCCGGCGTGGCCGTCGGCTCGAACACGTGACTCGGGAAAAACTCCCGGTCCAACGCCCGGTACTCCTGCGTGAGTTCTCTCAGCGCCTTTCGGCTCTCCTCGATGACCGGCGTGAGCAGTGCCTTCTGCGCGGCTTTCGAAGTGATCAACGTCTGCGTGAAGCTCACCACCGCCGATATGAGCGTGCCCGTACCCAGCGCGGTCAGGAGGTTTCTAGCTGTGCCGGAATCCATTTGACTGGAAATGGCGATGCTCGTCCCCGACGTCACCACGAGTATGAGGAGGAGCAACCCGGTCCGAGTCCAGAACAACTCCTGGAGCAGGTTGCTGCGGATGCCTCCGGCCTCCGCGGACACTCGTCCCACCTCCTGGGTCACCTCATCGGCCGCTACCCGAACGGACGAATGCGGTCGGTGTCCGATCAAGTGCGCGGAGTTACTGTACGCGTCGGTCAAAAGATAAGGAAGCTGCTATTCGTGCGACATTTAGAACCGGAATAACCGCCCTTGGGCCCAGTCGCCGGGCTGTACTCGTGCGCTTCGGTGACGGCGTGTCGCCGGTGGCTCCGAACGTGTCGGATGAGGGTGACGCGGCCACCCACACGCACCCACGGCGAGTGGCATGGCCCGATCTGGAGGCGTCGCGCTGGTCCGGTTGGCGGGCAGGCTGGGCGCTCGCCTTGCTCGGGCGGGCGCTCGTCGCCGGCTCGCGTGAACCGGCTTCAGCCCTGCCCCAGGTGACTCAAGAACTCAGGATGATTTCCTTCAACTCCGCCAGGGTCTGGATCCGATGGCGGGCTCCGGAGAAGTCCTGTCCTTTCGTGAAGTCGTTGTGGACGACGGCACAGTCGACACCGGCCGCCACCGCAGAGCGCAGCCCCCGCGCCGAATCCTCGACGACCAGGGTTTCCTCCCTGCTCGCCCCCAGCCGATCCAGGCCGGTCAGGTACGGCTCCGGGTGCGGCTTGGCCCGCGTGTAGTCCTCACGCGCCAAAACGAAGTCCATGAACTGAGTGATCTGGCGCTTCTCGTGGATGAGGTCGAAATCCGCGCGCTTCGCGGTGGTCACGATGGCCATGCGGGCGAACTTCGACAGTTCGGCCAGGGTGTCGACGACGCCTTCGATCTCGATCGGCTCGGTCCTCAGGTACTCCTGGTAGCAGGCGTCCCGGACCACGCGCAGCCGGCCGATGGTCTCCTCGTCGACACCTGCCGCCTTCGCCTGGGCCCAGGTTCCCAGTCCCCGGCCCATGTCCCTGAGGTACTGCTCCTCGTCCAGGACCACCCCGATCTCGGCGAGAGCACGTGCTCCCGCCTGGAAGTACCAGAACTCGGTGTCCACCAGCACGCCGTCGTGATCGAACAGCAGGTAGCGCTTCACTGCCCTCGTCCTCCGTCGTCGATCTGCCGAAGCCGCTCGTCCGGAACAGCAACCGCCCTGCTACACCCCGCTAACACCCACCCGAATACCCTCACCCACCATGCGCAACGTCCTGCTCATCGCGTCCCTGGCGCTAGCCGCTGCCACCACCCTGTCCGGCTGCGGCAACTCGGCAGAGCCCTCGACCGCCTCCTCCGGCGCTCCGACCGTCCCGTGCAAGGCCGACGACTTCAAGGTCACGGGCGAGTTCGGCAAGGCCCCCAAGGTCGAGATCCCCGCCTGCAAGCCCACCGGCGAGCTCATCATCAAGGACCTGGTGGCGGGCACCGGCGCCGAGGTGAAGACGGGCACGACGGCCACGGTGAACTACCAGCTCACGACCTTCTCCAACAAGAAGGTGCTGGACAGCTCCTTCGAGCGCGGCGAGCCGTTCGACGTCGAGAACGTCGGCCAGGCGCCGGTCATCGACGGCTGGAACGAAGGGATCGTGGGCCTCAAGGAGAAGGGGCGCCGGCTGCTGATCGTGCCGCCCGCCAAGGGCTACGGCAAGGGTGGCAACGGCATCCAGCCGAACGAGACCCTCGTGTTCGTGATCGACGGCGTGAAGGTCACCCCCGCCGCCTGACCCGAAGACGCGAAACGGCCCCCGACCAGCACTTGGCCGGGGGCCGTCGGACCAGAAAGTCACGGCAGGAGCAGCAGCTTTCCGGTGGTGCGGCGCGACTGCAGGTCCGTGTGGGCCTGGGCGGCTTCCTCCAGCTTGTACCGGCCGCCGATCCGCACGTTCAGCGTGCCGTCCACGATCGCGCCGAAGAGGTCCGCGGCCCGCCATTCGAACTCGGCGCGGTCCAGCAGGTACGCACCGGTCGACGGCCGGGTCAGGTACACCGAGCCGGCGGCGTTCAGGCGCTGCGGGTCCACTGGCGGCACCGGGCCGGACGACGCGCCGAACAACGCGAGCAGACCGCGCGGCTTCAAGGAGGCCAGCGACTGGTCGAACGTGTCGCGGCCCACGCCGTCGTACACGACGTCGACCTTCTCGATCTGCGACGCGAAGTCCCCGTACCGCAGCACTTCATCAGCGCCTGCCTCGCGAGCCAGCGCTTCCTTCTCATCGGTGGACACGGTCGCGACGACATGCGCGCCGCGAGACTTCGACCACTGCGTCAGCAGCAACCCGACGCCACCGGCGGCCGCGTGCACCAGCACCCGGTCGCCTTCCTTCACGGCATACGTCGAGTGCGTGAGGTAGTGCGCGGTGATCCCCTGCAACAGCGACGCAGCCGCCAGCTCCACGTCCAGCCCGTCCGGCACCCGCACCGCGGCCGCGGCAGGTACCACGACCTCGGACGCGTAGCTGCCCAGCACGCTCATCCACGCGACGCGGTCACCGACGGCGAAGTCCGGGGAGTTCGAGACGACGACCTCGCCCGCACCTTCGAGTCCCAGAGCGGTGGGCAGCGGCAGCGGGTACTGGCCGCTGCGCTGGTACGTGTCGATGTAGTTCACGCCCGCCGCGCCCACCCGCACCAGCAGCTCGCCGTCACCGGGCACGGGCGACGGCACGTCGGAGTACTCCAGCACCTCCGGGCCGCCGGCCGAACGCACCACCACTGCCTTGGGCATCTGTCCTCCTAGATCGACTCAAACCCCGTCAACCCGAGCCACGACGACGTTGTTCCCGCTTCCACACCCTGGGACAGCCTCCCGTCAGTCCTCGCCGAGCGCCACGCGACGGGCCAGTCCGAGCGGCAGCGCGCCCGAGCCCGCGATCCGGTCGTGGAAGTCGCGCAACGAGCCCAGCCCGGCGGCCAGGTAGTCGTCGCGGATCAGGTCGATCTCCAGCGCACCGGTCAGGTACGACGGCGCCTGCGTCGGCCACGCGCAGTACCGCTTCACCTCGCCGACAGCGGTTCCCGGGGTCAGCGCCGTGCGCGCCACCATGAACGCCTCGGCTTCCGAAGGCGTCATGTCGCCGCAGTGCAGTGCCGTGTCGACGACCATCCGCGCCGCCCGGAACAGCCGCGCCTCGACGTGACCCATCAGCGAGGCGCGCGTGGTGTAGTAGCCGACCGAGCGCAGCAGCTTCTCCGAGTACAACGCCCAGCCCTCGGAGAAGTACGACGTCCGGAACACCTTCCGCAGCGGATGCGACGGACCCTGCGCCGCCACCCACGCCGCGTGCCAGTGGTGGCCGGGGTAGGCCTCGTGCACGGAGATCGTCGGCAGCTGCGGGCGCGCGTTGGTGCGCAGGCGGTGCGCGACCTGCTCGTCCGACGCGCCATCAGGCGTGAACGGCACGAAGAAGTAGCCCGCCCGGCGTGACGTCAGCGGTGGCGGACCCAGGTAGCTCGCCACGGACATGATCGCGCGGTGGAACAGCGGCGACGGCACCACGCGGCACTCCTCGCCCTCCGGCATCGTCACGAGCGAGTGCTCGACCAGAGCCGCACGGGCGCGGGAAGTCTCCGCCTCGTACTCCGCGCGCATCGCCTCCATCGTCGGCGGGTGGTCGTCCTGCAGCGAGCTCATGACCGTGCGCCAGTCCGGCGAGCCTGCGAGCTCGATCAGCTCGGCCTGCAGCGACGCGTAGGCGTCCTGGCCGCGCTGGTGCAGCTCGGGTGCGCCGTAGCCGAGCAACTCCTTGTCCTGCAACAACGTCGAGTAGAGCTTCTCGCCCATCCGCCAGTCGCCGCCCGCCCGCAGGCCGAGGTCCTCCAGGAACGCCGCGTGCCGGTCGAACGCCTCGGCCGCGGGGCCGGCGGCCTCCATCAGCCGCGCGCGGAGCCCGGGATCTCGAACCTCCAGCGGCAGCGCGTCGAGCACGAACGAACGACCCGTGCGCACCTGCTCCATCGCCCGCTGCACGACGAGCGGCGACGCCAGTGAGGCGTCGAGGTTCGCTTCGGCGGCCGCGAACACCGACGGCACCTCGCGCAGCTTCGCGATCGCGGCCGCGACCAGTTCGGCTTCGGGCAGCAGGCGGTGCAGGAACGGCGAGAGCAGTCCGAAGAAGACCATCCCCGAGTACTCGTGCGGGTCTCGCCGCCACGACGGCCACGTCTCCATCGCGAGCGCACCCCGCAGCACCGACAGCGCGAGATCGCGGTCCACCGACCGCGGCAACGCCTCCAGCCGCGCGAGCCACTCGCCCTTGTCCCTGGCCCGCTGCTCGAACGCGGCAGCCGTGAAGTCCCCGAACGTCGAGTAGTGCTCGAGTGAGCCGACCTGCGCCGCGTGGGCGGGGTGGTGGTCGAAGTACCACGAGAGGAACGACGTGAGCGTGTCGGTGGTCACCCGACCGAACCTACTCGCTGGTTTTACAGTGTGGGGGTGTCTGATCAAACCACTCAGAAGCGCATCGCCGAGTTCGTGCGGGCCCACGGCAAGCCGGGCACCGCGGTCAGGGCCGTCGTGGAGCCGATCGGCCGCTCCGGCGCGCGGATCGTGCTGGTCGGCGCGGACGGCGCCATGGGCGACGTGATGGCGAAGGACGTCGAGACCGCCACCAAGGCCGTTGAGACGGTCGACAACGTCGAGCAGGCCGAATGGGACCGCGAGACCACCGCGGCCACCAAGATCGGCCCGGCGCACCGTCGCAAGATGGCCAAGATGCAGTCATGAAGGTCGTCCTCGCGTCCTGCGCCGCACTGCCCGAGGGCGACGGCGACGAGGACGCGCTGATCTCCGCGCTGCGGCGCGACGGCGTGGACGTCGCGTGGCAGCCGTGGGGATCGCCGGTCGACGCCGACCTCGTGGTGCTGCGCGCCACTTGGGACTACACCGAGCGCCTCGACGACTTCCTGGCGTGGTGCGAAACCGTGCCCGCGCTGGCGAACCCGGTATCGGTCGTGCGCTGGAACACCGACAAGTCCTACCTGGTCGAGCTCGCCGCGCGCGGTCTCGCCGTCGTGCCCACCTCGGTCGTCGAACCGGGGGAGCAGCCGGAGTTCCCGGACGGCGAGTTCGTGGTGAAGCCGGCGATCGGCGCGGGTTCTCGCGGTGCCGGCCGGTTCACCGGCCACGCCGAGGCCCAGGCGCACTTCGAAGCTCTTGGTGTCAAAGCGCTCGTGCAGCCGTACCAGTCCAGTGTGGACGCTCACGGCGAGACCGCGCTGGTGTTCTTCGCCGGCGAGTACTCCCACTCGTTCCACAAAGGACCGATGCTGGTGCAGGGTCTGTCCGAGTCGGAGTCCGGCCTCTACGTCGAGGAGAAGCTGCGCGGCATCGAGCCGACCGATGCCCAGCGCTCGCTCGCGGACCGCGTGCTGGACGAGGCGGCGTCGCTGCTCTCGTTGGACCGCAAGGACTTCCTCTACGCGCGGGTGGACGTGGTCGAAGGTGCTGACGGTGAGCCGTTGCTGCTGGAGCTGGAGCTGACCGAGCCCACGCTGGGCTTCAAGTACACCAGTGAAGACGCCGCATCTCGTTTGAGTGCGGCAATCCGGCGAACCGCGTCTCGATAACGCCACTCCCGGGAAATCGGGGCTAGCTTCGGAAAGCGTTTTCCCGCAAGCTTCCCCGACTTTCCAGGAGGAACCGTGCTGTCCGCACTCACCGGAGCCGCCCTCGTGCTGGCGAGCGTCGCCGCGCCCCCGTACTCCGGCAACCTCGGCACCACGACGTACCAGGGCTTCGCGACCTTCACCGACGACTACAAGCCGGACTTCAACGTCGTCGCCTGCCCGAAGAACGACCACCTGCCGAAGCTGCCCAAGCAGTTCGTGACGGGCCTGAACCGCCCCCAGTTCGGCAAGGGCGACAAGAGCCCGAACTGCGGCGTCACCATCGAGGTCACCGGCCCCAAGGGCAAGTTCAAGGTGCTGATCGTCGACGTGGCCGAGGGCCCGAAGTCCGGCGACCTCAACATGGACCGCGCCGGGTTCGCCAAGATCGCCGACGTGGACGCCGGCCGTGTGAAGATCAGCTGGAAAGTCGCTGCCCCGTAAGGCTCAGCGTCGTTACGGTCAGATGTATGAGCACCGCGACCGTCAACGGCATCACCATCGGATACGACGACACAGGCTCCGGCGACGACGTGCTGGTCCTCGTGCACGGCCACCCGTTCGACCGCACGATGTGGCAGCCGCAGCTGGAGCACTTCAGCGCCACCGGCTGGCGCGTGATCGCCGCCGACCTGCGCGGCTACGGTGAATCGACGGTCGTCCCTGGTGTGACGCCGCTGTCGGCGTTCGCCGGGGACGTCGTCGCGCTGCTGGACCACCTCGGCGTCGAGCGGTTCGTGCTCGGCGGCCTGTCGATGGGCGGGCAGATCGTGCTGGAGTTCCAGCGGTTGTACGGCGAACGCACCCGAGGCCTGATCCTCGCCGACACGTTCGCCCAGGCGGAGTCCCCGCAGGGCCGCGTGATCCGCAACGACATGGCCGACCGGCTGCTGCGCGAGGGCATGTCCGGCTATGCCGACGAGGTGCTGTGGAAGATGGTGGCGCGCCACAACGCGGGCCCGGTCTCCGACCACGTCTCGCGGATGATGCACAACGCTCCGGCGGAAGGCGCGGCGGCGGCGTTGCGAGGGCGTGCCGAGCGGCCGGACTACACCGAACTGCTCGGCACGATCACCGTGCCGACGCTGGTGGTGGTCGGCAGCGACGACGAGTTCACGCCGGTGTCGGACGCGCGGTACATGCACGAACGCGTCCCGGGTTCGGCGCTGGTGGTGGTCGACGGTGCCGCCCACATGCCGAACCTGGAACGCGTTGACGTGTTCAACAAGGCCGTTGAGGAACTGCTAGCGCAGGCCTGACCCGATGCCGGTGAGCCCGCGGACCTCCATCTCGGCCTGCTTGGCCGGGTCCGCGGGTTCCTTGCTCAGGATCGTGCCCAGGAACCCGGCCAGGAACGACAGCGGGATCGACACGATTCCGGGGTTCGACAACGGGAAGAACGCGAAGTCGGCGTCCGGGAACACCGACGACTTCGCGCCGGAGATCGCGGGCGAGAACACGATGAGCAGGACGCACGACGTGAGGCCGCCGTAGATGCTCCACAGGGTGCCGCGGGTGTTGAAGCGCTTCCAGAACATGGAGTAGAGCAGCGTCGGCAGGTTCGCGGACGCCGCCAGGGCGAAGGCCAGAGCGACCAAGAAGGCAACGTTCTGGCCGTTGGCCGCGATGCCGCCGACGATCGCGAGCACACCGACGCAGACGGCGGTGATGCGCGCGACCCGGACCTCGTCGCGCGGGTCGGCCTCGCCGTGCTTGATGACGTTGGCGTAGACGTCGTGCGCGAACGAGGCGGACGCCGTCAGAGTCAGGCCGGCGACGACCGCGAGGATCGTGGCGAACGCCACGGCGCAGACGATGCCGAGCAGCACCGTGCCGCCGATCTGGAACGCGAGCAGTGGTGCGGCCGAGTTCTCGCCGCCCGGAGCGCCGGTGATCTTGTCCGTGCCGACCAGGGCCATCGCGCCGAAGCCGATGACGAGCGTGCACGAGTAGAAGATCGCCATCATCCAGGTGGCCCAGACGACGGACTTACGGGCTTCCTTGGCGTTCGGCACGGTGTAGAAGCGCATCAGCACGTGCGGCAGCGAGGCGGTGCCGAGCACCAGGGCCAGCGCCAGCGACAGGAAGTCGATCTTCGACAGTCCGGAGGCGCCGTACTTCACACCGGGCGAGAGGACGGCCTCGCCCAGCGGCGACTTCTGGGTCGCGCGGTCGAGCATCGCGGAGAAGTCGAAGCCGAACTTGCCGATCAGGAAGATGGTCAGCAGCGAGACCGACAGGACCAGCAGGACGGCCTTGATGATCTGCACCCAGGTGGTGCCCTTCATGCCACCGACCAGCACGTAGAGCACCATGACGATGCCCACGACGGCGATGATGATGGCCTGGCCGACGGAGCTGTGGACGTCCAGCAGCAACGCCATCAGGCCGCCCGCGCCCGCCATCTGCGCGATCATGTAGAAGAGCGAGATCACCAGGGTCGCGTTCGCGGCGGCCGCGCGGACCGGGCGCTGGCGCATGCGGAACGCCATGACGTCGCCCATCGTGTAGCGGCCCGTGTTGCGCAGCCGCTCCGAGATGAGCATCAGCCCGATCAGCCAGGCGACGACCCACCCGATCGAGTACATGAAGCCGTCGTAGCCGTTCACCGCGATCGCGCCGGAGATTCCGAGGAACGACGCGGCCGAAAGGAAGTCACCCGAGAGTGCGATGCCGTTCTGGGTGCCGGTGAAGCTGCTGCCCGCGGCGTAGTAGTCCGAGGCGCTCACGTTCCGCGTCGACGCGCGGTACACGATGTAGAGCGTCAGCAGCACGAAGATGCCGAAGACGGACAGGTTGATCGCGGTGTTCGCCCCGGTCACGCGAGCTCCTCATCGGTTTCCACGAGCGCGCGCACCTTTTCGACCTGCGGGTCGAGCCTCTTCTTGGAGTAACGGGCGTAGGCCATCGTGATGATGATGGTCGTGACGAACTGGAGGAATCCCATCGTCAGCCCGACGTTCACCGTTCCGAACAGAGGCGTGCTCATGAAGTCGGCGGCGTAGGCGGAAAGCAATACGAACGTGACGTACCAAGCGAGGAACAGCACCGTTGCGGGGAGAATAAATCGCGTCACTCGCCGCTTCAGGGCGAGGAAATCCTCACTCGTTTGGATGGCACCGAAATCAGGCTCACCGTCACCATCGATAAGCAATGAGTGATGATGCTCTTCAAAGGTCGCGAATCCGGGCTGCGCCGGGCGTGACACGGAGGGCAGCGCCTTCGTCATCAACCGCTCGCATTCGTTACGGGGAGTACCCGGTGAGCACTTGAGTACAGGCTGCAACCGGACCAGGGGTGGAGGGCGCCAGCGTAACCACGCGTGGCGGCGAGTCAATCCCCTGAACCCGCAGGACCACCCCATGAGGTGGGCTGTCACGCGGAGTGACGGATCGTACACGCCCCAGGTCGTTGTCGCGTCACGCTCTCTGGCCTACTATCCGCTAACACCCGATACGGCTGATCTCGATATCGAGCTGCGGGTGTCTCGACTCGCGGGGATTCACCAGGCCAGGAGGTAGCCGATAGTGGGGCACTTCGAGCGCGCCTTGGGGATCATTTCGTGAATGTCGAGTGGAGAAAGATCAGCGACTGGCGCAACTGGCGCCTGCCGGTCAAGCTCGGCGTCGTGCTGTTGGTGCCCGTCGCCGTGGCGATCGGCGCGGGCGCGTTGCAGATCTCCGGTTACGTCGACCGGTCGAACAACTACGTGCAGATGCAGGGCCTGGTGCGCCTGCGGGCGGATCTCGCGCCTTTGATCTCCAGCGTCCAGCAGGAACGCACGCTCGCCGCTCAGAGCGCGACGTCCGGATCCGGTGTGGGCGCCTACCAGAACCAGATCAGCGCCACCGACAACGCCGCCGCGACCGTGCGCCGCCGCGTCGACCGCACCGCCGGGCTGAGCGAGGTCTCGCACAACCGCTTCACCGAGCTGGGCAGCCAGCTGGAGACGTTGAAGAGCCTGCGGGAGAAGGTCACGCAGGGCGGCGACGGCGGTGACCCCAACGGCGGCACCATCGGCTACACCACGGTCGTGAAGTCCCTGCTGGACTTCGAGCAGTCGCTCATCAGCCAGCTCAGCGACCAGGGCATCTCCGGCACCGCGCTCGCGCTGCACAACATGGTCATCGCGCAGGAGCAGATCTCGCAGCAGCACGCGATCGTGTTAGCCGGGATCGGCCGGGGCAAGCTGCTCGGCGCGGAGACCCGCGCCCTCGAACAGTCCGACATCCGGCTGCAGGACCGCATCAACGACTTCCAGGCCATCGGCACGACCGAGCAGCGCCGCAACTACGAGCAGACCGTCACCGGCGCCGCGGTCGCGAGCCGGACCGTGCTGACCGAACGCGCGCTCACCCAGCCCGACGGCGTCCAGGCGACGACGCGTCCCGGCCAGCCGAAGCCGCCGCCGTCGTTCGGCATCGCCGTCGACGAGTGGAACAAGGCCTCCGGCACCACCCTGCGGCTGATGGACGAGGTCATCCGGGGCCTGCAGGACGGGCTCGCGAACTCGGCGGCCGCGCTGCAGGACGACACGTCCAACAAGGCCGGCGCCGCCGCGGTGATCCTGCTGGCGATGCTGATCATCGCCGGCACGCTCGGCTTCGTCATCGGCCGCTACCTGCTGCGCTCGCTGTCCGAGCTGCGGCGCTCCGCCCTCGACGTGGCGCACCACCACCTCCCCGAGGTCGTCGCCGCGATCCGCGCCGACCGCAAGCCGGACACCGAGATCGAACCGGTGCCCGTGCACACCGTCGAGGAGTTCGGTCAGCTGGCGCGCGCGTTCGACGCCGTGCACGAGCAGGCCATCCGGTCCGCGGTCGAGCAGTCGTCGCTGCGGTCGGGCATGAAGAACATCTTCGTCAACCTGTCGCGCCGCTCGCAGGGCCTCGTCGAGCGCCAGCTCAAGCTCATGGAGGAGCTGGAGCGCCACGAGGAGAACCCCGAGCAGCTCGCCAACCTCTTCAAGCTCGACCACCTCGCGACGCGCATGCGCCGCAACAACGAGAACCTGATGGTGCTCTCCGGCACCGACGTCGCCCGCCGCTTCCACCAGCCGGTGCCGCTGGCGGACGTGCTGCGCGCGGCCGCGTCGGAGATCGAGCACTACCAACGGGTCGTGGTGAAGTCGACGCCGTCGGTCGAGATCGTCGGCTACGCGGCCAGCGACCTCGTGCGCCTCGTCGCTGAGCTGCTGGACAACGCCACCGCGTTCTCCGCGCCCACCACGCAGGTCATGATCGGCTCGCGGATCGACCAGCAGGGCTCGGTGCTCGTCGAGGTCGCGGACCAGGGCATCGGCATGGGTCCCGCCGAGCTCACCGAGGCGAACGAGCGGCTGTCGTCCGGTACCGAGGACGACGTGCCGGTCTCGCGCCAGATGGGTCTGTTCGTCGTCGGTCGTCTCGCGGCCCGCCACGGCGTCACCGTCCGGCTGCGCGGGGCGGGGGAGGGCAGGGAGGGCCTGCGCGCGTTCGTCCTCGTGCCGTCGGAGCTCGTGCGCTCGCAGTCGGAACCCGAGACGCCGGCCCAGCCGCGCCACGCCGCGCTGCCCCAGCCGAAGCCCGCGCTGTCCGCAAAACAGCAGGCCGCAAAACAGCAGGCCGCCAAGCAGCCGCACGTCGTCGTCAAGACCCCGAACCTGGCCCCGCCGCCCGCTCCGGCTCCGGCGATCGAGCACCCGCGCGAGTCGGCCGAGTGGACGTCGTTCCGCGGCGCCGCGATCGAGGAACCCCCGCTGCCCCAGCGGCAACCGCGGACCACGGCCAACGGGGTCAACGGGTCGCCAAGTGAGACGCGGCCCACTCCAGTTGAGACGACTTCTTCTTGGTTCGCCGGCAGCGGCGCCCCGGAGAACATCTCCGGCGAACCGGTCAACAGTGATCATTCGTCGGCAACGCCGGGACCTGGACCGTCACCCACGGTAGCGGCCACCTGGTTCGGCAAGAAGCCCGCCGGCGGCGTCTGGGAACAGTCGGGAGACCCGGCGACGGACGCCGGCGAGACCGATGCCGGGTTGCCGAAGCGGGCTCCGCGCAAGAATCTGCTCCCCGACCTCGCGGAACGTCCCGAGAACGGCACGCGCCCGGCGGCCAGGCCGAGGCGCGATCCGGAGCGAGCACGAGGCTTCCTCGCCAGCTACCAGACCGGCATCCGCCAGATGCCGCTGGGCAGCAACGGGAACGGAAACGGCCAGGCGAACGGCCAGGGGAACGGGGAAAAGGCATGAGCACGCCTCAGTCGCGCCAGGTGGACCAGTTCGGCTGGCTCATCACGAACTTCGTCGACCGCGTGGCCGGGGTCGCGCACGCGATCGTGATCTCGGTGGACGGTCTGCTGCTCACCAAGTCGACAGGGCTGCCGCCGGACCGCGCCGAGCAGCTGGCCGCCATCGCCTCGGGCGTCACGGCGCTCACGCTGAGCGCCTCACGTTGCTTCGAAGGTGGCGGAGTGTTGCGCACCGTGATCGAGATGGACTACGGGATCATGCTTCTCATGTCCATTCGAGACGGGTCCTGTCTGGCGGTTCTCGCCGCGCCCGACAGCGACGTCGGCCAAGTGGCCTACGAGATGACCGTGGTGGTCGACCAGGTGGGTCAGATCCTCACCCCCGAACTGCGAGCGCAGCTGCACAGCGTGAGGTGATCATGAGTTCGGCCGCTGACGCGCACCGGCGACGCAGGCGGGCTGAGTCGCCCGCCGAGCAGACGTTCGCCGACCTGATGAACGGGTTCTCCCTGGACTCGGGTCGCAAGCGATCGCGCACGTCGTCCGCGGTGCCCGCGCGGGAAGCGACTCCCGTTGCACCGCAAGAAGAGTCGCCCGCCTCCGAACCTCCCGGCGCGGAGGCTCAGGACGCGTCGATCGTTCGTGCATATGCCTGGACGGGTGGGCGCACACGGTCGAACATCGACCTCGAGATCGAGACACTTGTCTCCGCCAATGATCAGAGTCGGCAGTCTGCGGGTATCTTGCAGGCTGAGCACCAACGCGTTGTCGAGCTGTGCCACTCCCCGCGATCCGTCGCGGAGGTGGCCGCACTGATGCGCCTCCCACTCGGAGTCGTGAAGGTGTTGCTCGGCGACATGGCGGAACGAGGTCTGGTGGACGTGCACCTGACCGCTTCCGCGGGCGGTGACACGCCGGACCTCGGGTTGATGGAGAGAGTGCTTAGTGGACTACGTCGGCTCTAGATTTCCCGACTTCGGGCCCCCCGGGCCGCCTGGACGGGAGCTGACTTCGGCCAAGGTTGTGGTCGCCGGTGGCTTCGGCGTCGGCAAGAGCACCTTCATCAGGTCCATCGTGGAGAACGATCTGCTGACCATGACAGCGCTCCCACCGGAGCGCGCGGGCTTGGTCACCGAGCTGGTGCGCATACAGTTCGGCCGCGTGTGGCTCGATCCCGGGCTGGCGCTGCACCTGTTCGTCGCCCCGCAGTGGCAGGACCCGCGCGCGGGCTGGAACGACGTGGTGCGCGGCGCCGTCGGTGCGGTCGTGCTGTTCGACGTGATGCGTCCGGCGGACTCCGTGGACGCGATGCGGTACTTCGAGGACCACCGGATCCCGTACGTGCTGGCGCTGAACAACGTGCACGCGTCGGTGCGGTCGGACGTGAAGGCGATCATCCACGGGATGGGCATCGACCCCAGGGTCCCCGTGGTGAACTGCGACCCTCGGGTGCGGCTGTCGGTCCGCGAGACGCTGATCTCGCTGGCGGAACACGCCAAGCTGGACCGGTGGCGCCGCCGCCCCGGCCCGGACGAGACGACGCCGCTCGCGCCTGTCTGCTGATTCCGGATGAACGGCGCATTTGTCCACCTCAGGTCGACAGATGCGCCGTTCGTCATTGCCAGGGGTCCCGGCTACCCGACGTCGAGGTAGTCGAGGTTCGGCGCACCGTTCGCGGTGGTCGCCGTCACCCGGATCTTGTTCTCACCGGGCTGCAACGTCACCGGCAGCTGCACCGCCAGGTAGGTGGTCCAGGCACCCGTGCCGCCGAACGCGAGCTCGTCGCGCGCCAGCACCCCGTTCACCGACACGTCCAGCGGCCGCGACACCGTGGTCCCGTTGGCGTAGCCGAACGACAGCGTCGCCGCGCCACCGGCCGCCGAGTTGATCGTCCACTCGACGTAGGGCCCGACGGCGTTGTCGGTGTTGACGAAGCCGGTCCCGGAGAACCCGGCGTGGTTCGACTCGACCACACCGGCGGAGATCTGCGCGGACTCCGCCTCGTACCGCGTCATCGACCCGCTGCGCGTCACCCGGTACAGCACGGTCCCGTGCGCCGGAACCGACGCGCTGATGGTGCTCGACACCGTCCGCACCTGCTTCGACCACAGGTCCTTCAGCGTGTACGACGCGCCGCCGCCGAGCCCGATCGCCGCCGCGGTGGTCGAGATCGTGGCAGTCGACGTCGTCTCGTTGGACAGGGCGACGGCGCGGTCACCGTTCTCCAGCACCTTGGAGTAGACGACCTTGCCCGAAGACGACGACACCACGGTTCCCTGACGTCCCAGCGGATCCTGGTCCACCGCGATCACGTCCCGGTTCTCCAGGATCGTGAACGTGTCGGCGTTGACCTTGCGCAGGTCCGAGCCGATCAGCAACGGGGCCGCCATGATCGCCCACAGCGAGAAGTGCGTGCGGTACTCGGTCGCGGTCATGCCGCCGTTGCCGACCTCCAGCATGTCCGGGTCGTTCCAGTGGCCAGGCCCGGCGTACTGGGCCAGTACCCGGTTCGCCTGCGCCTTGCCGATCATCGACCCCCAGTTGTCGGAGATGTCACCGGTGGTGCGCCACAGGTTTCCGACCGGCTCGCCCCACGTCCACACCTTCGGGTCGGTGCGGCCCCACTCGCAGATCGAGTACACGATCGGACGGCCGGTGCGTGCCAATGCGTCGCGCATCGCCTTGTAGCGCTGCTGCGCGTCGACGCCCTGGTTGTTGCAGTTGTCGTACTTGAGGTAGTCGATTCCCCACGAGGCGAACAGGTTCGCGTCCTGCTGCTCGTGGCCGAGGCCGCCGGGGAAGCCCGCCGTGTTGCACGTCTTGGTGCCCGCGGAGGTGTAGATGCCGATCTTCAGACCCTTGGAGTGGATGTAGTCCGCGAGGGCCTTGATGCCGTTGGGGAAGCGCACCGGGTCGGGCACGAGGTTGCCGGACGAGTCGCGGGACGTCTTGGCCCAGCAGTCGTCCAGGTTCACGTACTGGTAGCCCGCGTCCTTCAGGCCGCGCGAGACGAAGATGTCCGCGATGCCCTTCACCATGGCCTCGTTGAAGTCCGCCCGGCAGCCGGTGGAGTTCCAGTTGTTGAAGCCCATCGGGGGAGTGCGCGCCAGGCCGTTCTCCAACGCCATCGCCGGCGCGGACGGCATCAGGCCGACGACGAGGACCGCTGCTAACAACGCTCTGCGCACGTTCTTGGCAAGCATGATTCAGCCAACCTTCCGCAGCTGTTCGTTCATGATCAGGAACGCGCCGAGGCCGTGGAAGTCGTTGGTGGCCCGGTCACGTGCGATGTAGTAGGCGTAGTCGCCCACGTTCGTGCCGATGGAGATGTCACGGATCTCCGTGCGGCCGGAGGAGTTCACGGACGTCTTCGCCAGCACGCCCGCATAACCGCGAGCCGCCGCGTCCTTGAACGACGGGTCGAGGTAGCCGCGCTCGACACCCTTCGAGAAGACGTAGGTGAACATCATCGAGCAGGACGTCTCGGTCCAGTTGTCGGAGCGGGATCCCTTGTCCACCACCTGGAACCAGCGTCCGGTGGCAGCGTCCTGGTAGGAGCGCACGCCCGCCGCGTACTCGCGCAGGTCGGTGATCATCTGAGCTCGCCGCGGGTGGTTCGCGGGCAGCTTCTCCAGCACGTCGATCGACGCCATGCCCCACCAGCCCATGGCGCGGCACCAGTACTCCGGCGCCAGGCCCGTGGTCTTGTCGGCCCACGGCTGCGACTTGGACTCGTCCCAGGCGTGCTTGAGAATCCCGTTGGGCTGCTGCAGGTGCGACGCGTAGACGTTGATCTGCTTCGCGGCTTCCTCGTTGGCGTAAGCGGAATCCCCGAACTCCGCGCCGAACTCGGCGAGGAACGGGTTCAGCATGAACACCCCGTCCGCCCACAGCTGGTTGTGCCGCGACTCGGACGTCGAGTGCCAGAACCCGCCGTCGGACGTGCGCGGATACGTGTTCAGCCGGGTCCTGATCTTGCGCGCCGCCTTCTCGTAGCGGGCCTGACCGGTCTCGTGGTGCAGGATCACCAGCAGCCGCCCCGAAAGCATGCTGTCGAGGTTGTTGAAGCTCTGCGAGATGGTTCCCGAGGAGTCCACGAACCGGTCGACCCAGGCCTTGATGTACGCGAGGTACCGGGGATCGTGCGTGCGCTGGTACACCAGGTACTGCCCGTACAGGTACAGCCCGGTCTGATACCCCCAGCCGCCCAGTTGTGCGGGCGTCTTGGCCGCCATCGTCGACTCGACCACCGCCACCGACCAGTCGAACCCGCTCGATCCGACGGTCAGCGAGTCGAGGTTCGGCCCGCCGTTCGCAGTGGTCGCCGTGGCCCGGACCTTCGCCCCGCCCGCGGGCAGGGTCAGCGACACCTGCTGCGTGCGCCACGTGGTCCAGGCTCCGGTGCCGGGGAACGACACCGTGGTCGCGGGACCGCCGTCGACCGAGATGGCCAGCGGCCGGTCCACCGACGTGCCGTTCGCGTACCGGAAGGTCACCGGGCCGTCTGACGTCACCGTGAACTCGACGTACGAGCCGACCGCGTTGTCATAGTTGACGAAACCTGACCCGGTGAAGCCGGCGTGGTTCGACTCCACCACGCCCTGCGAGATCACCGCCGACTCTGCCTCGTATTGCGAGACGGCCGCCTGCGCGGTCGCCGGCGCGAGGCCTGCGACCAACACCAGGGCGACCACGGATCTGAGAACGCGCACCGCACACCCAGCCCTTCAGTTCGGGCGGCGGCGGACCAAGTGTCAACTCATTGACTCTGAATGACAAGAAAATCGTTGACAAGATCGCTACGATGATTTCAGTGTCGACCGAAAGGGATCACCCGGAGATGAGCACAGCATGAGCGTCGGACGGGAAACCCGGCTGTCTGCCTGGATCGAGCGGTTCGCGGCCCACTTCGCAGAGGAGGGCATTCCGCTGATCGGCGGCCGCATCCTCGGCTATCTGCTGATCTGCCAGCCGGTCGAGCGCACGGCCGCCGAGCTGTCGCAGGAGCTGGAGGCCAGCAGCGGCTCGATCAGCACCAACCTGAAGTACCTGGTCAACGTCGGCCTGGTGACCAAGCGGACCCGCCGCGGCCGGCAAGCCGCCGAGTACCGGATCAACGAGAAGGCCTGGACGGACTTCATCCAGCGCAAGCTCACCGCGATCGCGAGCGTCCAGACGCTGACCGACGACGGCATGCGGCTGCTCAGCGGCGATCCGGAGCGCGCGATGCGGCTCAAGACCGTCGACCACCTCTACGGTTGGCTCTCAGCGGAACTGCCCGCTTTGTGGGAGCGCAGGCCTGCCTCGCCCAAGTAGCGTGGTGCCATGTGGCACCCGTTTCGCGATGACATCGAGTACTACGAGGAGCGTGCGCGCGGTCTGCTCGCCTCCGCGTGGGACGGGACACCCGGTGCGCTGGAGGTCTTCGACGGCGAACCGCTGACGGACGAGGGTGCGCACGACGTCCTCGCCCGCGCGCACGGGTGCGAGGACTGGAAGGCGCTGCAGGCCAACATCCGCAGGCCGAGGCCGTTCGCGCGGGCGTTCCAGGCGATCGAGACGCGCAACCTCGGTGAGCTCAAGGCGATCCTGATGCGGGACCCGTGGCTCGTGAAAGCCAGCGGTACCAACGGGAACGACCTGCTCGGCCTCGCGTCCGCCACCTGCGACGAGCGGTTCGTGCAGGTGCTGCTGGAGGACGGCGCGGACGTCAACCACCAGAACGTGCACGGCTGGACCGCGCTGCACCAGGCCGGCTGCTCGAACCTCCCGCACATGGCGCGGATCCTGCTCGCCGCGGGCGCTCGCACCGACCTCGAAGCCCGTGGCGAGGGCGGTACCCCGTTGACCGTCGCGTTGTTCTGGGGCAACAGGGAAGTCGCCGAGTTGCTGGGGGTGGATCCGCCGAACCTGCGGGTCGCCGCTGGTCTCGGCAATCTGGATTTAGCGGCCGAACCAGAGGCGAAGCGCGGATTTTATCGCCCGCACAGCGGTTTCCCGCGCTGGTGGCCGACTGCCGACCCGCAGGAAGTGCTCGACGAAGCGTTGTCGTGGGCCGCGCGCAACGACCGGGTCGAGGTGTTCGGTGATCTCCTGAAGCGAGGCGCGCGGATCGACGCGGACGTCTACCGCGGCACGGCGCTGGCGTGGGCGGCGTGGTGCGGCCTGGAGAACGCCACCCGCACGTTGCTCGACCTGGGCGCGAATCCCAACCAGCGCACGGGTTTCGGCGGTCCGATGCACGGCGAGGGCGTGACCGCGCTGCACCTCGCGGCCGAACGCGGCCACTTGTCCGTAATCCAGATCCTGCTCGACGCAGGCGCCGACCGGACCATCACGGACGCGAACTACGACTCGACGCCCGCCAACTGGGCCGGGCACAACTCGCAGCAGGACGCTCAGGCCTTGCTGAGCGCCTGATCCTCGGTGGGAACGGCGACCTCGACGGTCCGTTCGCGGCTCGAAGTCCACAGCGTCGCCGTGGCAACGACAACCGCACCTGCACCGAGCACGTGCAGCGACACGAGCACCTCGGGCACGCCGGTGAAGTACTGGACCATGCCGAGCGCGCCCTGGGCGACGACCACGCCGACGAGCGTCCAGTAGGCGCGGTTGCGGACGAAGAAGCCCATCGCGATCAGCATGCCCAGGAACAGGAACAGCAGATCGGCGTGCAGCTGCGCGAGCGTCGCCACCTTGATGCCGAGCCGCGGCGTCGCCGAGTCACCCGCGTGCGGGCCGGCCGCGGTGACGAACGTGCCCGCGATCAGCAGCAGGTACATCACGACCGCCATGACGACCTGAAGTCCGCGCGCCCCAACGGGAACGAGCCAGCGCGCCGGTCCGTCGCCCTCGCTCAGCGACCGCAGCAGCAGCACGGCGAACCACACCAGCACCATCGAGACCATGAAGTGGACGGACACGCTCCACCACACCAGTCCGAGGCGGACGGTCGCACCGCCGATCACGGCCTGCGCGAGCACACCGCCGACCTGGGCGGCGGCGAGCCAGAGGACGCGCTTGCGGCGCGGCTTGTTCAGCCACGCGGCGATGAGGCAGAGGCCCGTGATGATGCCGATGACACCGAACAGCGTCCGGTTGCCGAACTCGACCCACTGGTGCAGCGCGGCGACGTCCGGGTGTTCGACGGGAACGATGCTGCCCTCGACGCACTCCGGCCACGTCGGGCAGCCGAGCCCGGAGCCGGTGACGCGCACGATCGACCCGGTGACCGCGATACCGCCCTGCGCGATGATGGCGGCAATCGCAAGGGCGCGTTGCAACGGAACGATGAAGGCGGTCAATCGGGACACGGACTGATGGTAGGCCGGGTCAGGTCAGCTTCGTCGTCCGGGTGGCCAGTGCTCCGGCGACAACGCCCCAGGCCACGAGTACCGCGACCGTGCCAGGGGAGGGCGCGGTGCCCTGCACCACAGCGGTTTCCAGCGCCTGGGCCAGTGCTGCGGACGGCAGCAGGTGCACGAACCCGACCGGGACACTCAGTGCCACGCCGCCGACCATCAGCAGCACGAACCAGATGATGTTCGCCAGTGCCAGCACGACCTCTGCTTTGAGCGCCCCGCCGAGCAGCACGCCCAGCGCGCCGAACGTCAGCGTGCCGAGGACGACCAGCACGACGACCCACGGCAGGCCTGCGAGCGGGAAGCGCCAGCCCAGGATCAACGCGGTGATGGCCAGCATCGCGACCTGGATCGCGGCCACGACCAGTGCGCCGCAGACCCGTCCGGCCACCAGCAGCCAGCGGGGGAGTGCCGAGGCCGCAAGCCTTTTGAGCACGCCGTAACGCCGGTCGAAGCCGAGCGCGATGGCCTGTCCGGTGAAGGCGCTCGAAATGATCGCCAGCGCGAAGATCCGTGCGGTGGCCGAACCGATCCTCGGTTCCGGCATGGGGATGACCGACATCAGGCTGAGCGCGATGAGCAGTGCCAGCGGGATGATCACCGTCAGCAGGATCTGCTCGCCGTTGCGCAACGTCAGCATCGCCTCGGTGCGCGCGTGCGTCAGGAGCATCTTCGGCAACGACCCGCGGCCGGGCGCGGGCTTGAACGTGCCGGGAGCGAAGGTGGTCACGAACGCAGCTCCCTGCCGGTCAGTTCCAGGAAAACGTCTTCGAGGCTGCGCTTGGCCACGGTCAGCTCCTCGGCCAGCACCCCCTGCTGCGCGCACCACGACGTGACGGTCGACACGACCTGTGGGTCGATCAGCCCCTCCACGACGTACTGCCCCCGCGCCGCCTCGCGCACCTTGAGCTTCTCGGGCAGCGCGGCGGACAGCAGGCTGGTGTCGAGCCCAGGCCGCGCCCGGAACCGCAGCTGCTGGTCGTCCGCGCGGTTCGCGGTCAGCTCGGCCGGCGAGCCCTGCGCCACGATCCTGCCCTCGTCGATGATCACGACGTTGTCCGCGAGCGCTTCGGCCTCGTCCATGAGGTGCGTGGTCAGCAACACGGACACGCCGTCGTCTTTGAGGGCGTGCACGAGGTCCCAGACCAGACGGCGGGCCTGCGGGTCCATGCCCGCGGTCGGCTCGTCCAGGAACACCAGCTCCGGCCGTCCGATCAAGGCGCACGCCAGCGACAACCGCTGCTGCTGCCCGCCGGAGAGTCGTTTGTAGGGCGTTTTCGTCGCGTTGGTGAGCCCGAGGATCTCGATCAGCCACTGGGGATCGAGCGGGTTTTTCGCGCAGGCCGCCACGAGGTTCAGCATCTCCAGCGCGCGGATGCCGGGATACCCGCCACCACCCTGCGGCATCACGCCGATGCGGGGCCTGAGCGCCTCGTCGCCCGGCGCGAGCCCGAGCACGCGCACCGTGCCGTCGTCGGCCGAGCGGAAACCCTCGCAGATCTCGACGGTCGTCGTCTTGCCCGCACCGTTGGGCCCGAGCAGGGCGAGAACGGTGCCGGCTTCCTGAACGAGGTCGAGGCCGTCAACGGCGGTCTTCGAGCCGTACCTCTTGACCAGCCCCGACACTTCCACCGCAGGCTGGGGATTCGAGCTCACGACCGGTCAGCCTAGGCGGTCAGGCCAATCCGCCCGAACGTGGGTCCAGCCGCTCCTCCTGGGGAATGCGAGCCCCGCGTCACCCGACGCACGCGGGGACGCCGCGTGCATCGGGACAGGACGGAAGCTCCCCGCGTGTGGTGGGATGGGACGGAAGCTCCCCGCGTGTGGCGGGATGGGACGGAAGCTCCCCGCGTGTGGTGGGACGGGACGGAAGCTCCCCGGGTGTGGGGTGAGTGGAGGGATGCTCGC
>NZ_JBEXPJ010000051.1:0-49760 GCF_040611995.1 Lentzea sp. NPDC006480 | reverse complement strand
CGCGGCGCGTGCCGTTCCTCCCAGATGCCGTGGTCGGGCTCGTGCCAGCGCCGCGAGACGGCCTCGGCCATCGCCTGGACCATCGTCCAGTCGGCGTCCGACAGCGAGCCGCGGGCCGTGGCCAGCTGCACCACGAGGTCGACGACCGGGCCGAACACGTCCAGCTGCACCTGCTGGTTGGCGAGGTTGCCGACGCGCACCGGACGCGAACCCGCGTACCCGGGCAGCGTGTCGATCACGGCCTCGGCACCGAGCTGCGTGCCGTGCAACGTGTACAGCGGGTGCAGGCGCTCGGGACCGGGGATGGTCTCCAGGACGCCGTGCAGCCACGCCAGGAAGCCGTCGGCCTCGGCGAAGGACCCCACCGACACGAGCGCGGCGGCGGTCATCGCGCCGTCCCGCAGCCAGCAGTAGCGGTAGTCCCAGTTGCGGACACCGCCCAGCTCCTCCGGCAACGACGTGGTGGCCGCCGCCATGATCGAACCGGAGTCCTTGTGCACCAGGCCGCGCAACGTCAACGCAGAGCGCAGCACCAGGTCGGTCTGCACGGTCGGCAGCCGAAGCCCCGCCGCCCAGTCCGACCAGTAGCCCGCCGCACGATCACGGCGGACCGACTCGGCCAGCGCGTGCTCGGAGAGGTCGTCGGTGCCGCACCGCAGCTCCAGCAACACCGCCGCGCCCTCACGCGGCCGGACGACCGCGCGAGCGGTCTCCTGGACGCCGTCGGAGGTGATCTCCCAGTCGACGCCCGGCGAGCGCAGCACCATCGGGTCGGACGTGCCGACCACGCGCAGGCCGTCGCGCTCACGCAGCAGCCGCACCGGCACCTGGCCGAACTCGGGCCGCGGCGCGAACGTGATCACCGCGTTGGTGGAGCCGCTGATCCGCCGCACGAGGTCCGTGCGGTGCGACGCGAGGTCGTGCTCCAGGTAGTCCGTCACCAGGAGCCGTGACCAGCGGGTCTCCACGATCATCGTGCCCGGCAGGTAGCGCTGGCCCAGCGGCAGCGACCCGTGCTCCGGCTTGATCGAGAAGTGCCCCGCGTCCGGACCGCCCAGCAGATCGGCGAAGATCGCGGCCGAGTCCGGTTCCGGGTGGCACAACCAGTTGACCTTGGCGTCGGGCGTCACGAGGGCCACCGAACGCTCGTTCGCGAGCATCGTCAGCCGCTCGATCGGCACGGCCTGGTCGCCGTGCAGCCACGCCCGGCGCTCCTCCAGGAGGAACGCGAGGACCGTGGCCACGTCGGCCGGGTCTTTCACGTAGTGCTCGGCCAGCGACTCCCCGGCACCCACGCGGATGCCGACGTCGGGACCGGACAGGCGCGCGAACGCCTTCTCGTCCGTCACGTCGTCGCCCAGGAAGATCGCCGCGGTGGCGCCGACCTGGTGCCGCAGGATGTCGAGGGCGTGGCCCTTGTTGGTCTCGACGACCGCGAGCTCGATGACGGCCTTGCCCTCGGTGACCTGCACACCTTCCCAGGTGCACGGACCGGAGCGGACGGCGTCGAGCACGCGCTCGCCGATGGAGGCCTCGGCGCGGCGCACGTGCACCGCGATCGAGGCCGGCTTGACCTCGAGGTGCACGCCCTCGTGGTCGTCGACGATCGCTTCCAGCTCCGCTTCGATGCGGCGCAGCAGCGCCTTGGCGTTCGCGTCCAGCGCGTGGACGAAGCCGACGTCGAACTCGGAGCCGTGGGAACCGACCAGGTGAACCTCGCCGGGCAGGCGAGAGAGCGTGGCCAGGTCGCGCAGCGCACGACCTGAGATCACGGCCGATGTGGTCTCGTGCAGGATCGCGAGCGAACGCAGCGCGTTCACCGACTCCGGAAGCGGGCGAGCCTGCTCCGGGTCGGCCACGATCGGCGCGAGTGTTCCGTCGTAGTCGCTGGCGACCAGCAGTCGCGGGGTCCGCGCGAGCTGACAGATAGCTCTGCGCAGGTCGGCGGGGAGGGCCTCGGCGGTCAACGCCCCTCCTGGAGCACTCGTCGGGTTGATATGGGGATCTGAAAGGATTCAGACCGAGGTCTGCGTGCCCAACGCCTCCAGGAACGACCTCGCCCAACGGTCAACGTCGTGGGTGAGGACTTGGCGGCGCAGCGCGCGCATCCTACGGCGGCCTTCAGCAGGATCGATGTCGAGGGCGGCCTGCAGAGCGTTCTTGACACCGTCCAGATCATGGGGGTTCACCAGGAACGCACTGGTCAGTTCTGCGGCAGCGCCGGCGAACTCGCTGAGCACCAGAGCTCCACCAAGATCATATCGGCAGGCCACGTACTCCTTGCAGACCAGGTTCATTCCGTCCCGAACAGGCGTCACCACCATGACGTCGGCGGCGCTCATGAACGCGACGAGCTCCTCGCGGTTCACCGACTGGTGCAGGTAGTGCACCACCGGTTTGCCGACCCGCCCGAACTCGCCGTTGATCCGGCCGACGGACTGCTCGATGTCCTTGCGCATGGTCTTGTAGTGGTCGACGCGCTCCCGGCTCGGCGTGGCGAGCTGGACCATCGCGACGTCCTCGGGGTCGACGCGGCCGTCCGCGATCAGCTCGTACAGAGCCCGGATCCGGACGTCGATGCCCTTCGTGTAGTCGAGACGGTCCACGCCCAGCAGGATGCGCTTGGGGTTGCCGAGGTCCTCTCGAATCTGCCTCGCGCGGGCCTGCGTCTCCTTGCGCCGGGCCACCGCGTCGAGGCCCGCGCTGTCGATCGAGATGGGGAACGCGCCGACGCGCACCGTTCTGTCGCCGACCTGCACGACACCTGGCCGGGTCCTGACACCGACCGTGCCGCGGCTGGGCTCCAGGCCGACGAGCCGGCGAGCCAGCCAGAGGAAGTTCTGCGCGCCGCCGGGCCGGTGGAAGCCCACCAGGTCGGCGCCGAGCAGCCCGCGGATGATCTCCGTGCGCCACGGGAGCTGCATGAACAGCTCGACCGGCGGGAACGGGATGTGGAGGAAGAAGCCGATCTTCAGGTCGGGTCGCTGTTCGCGCAGCATCGCCGGGACGAGCTGCAGCTGGTAGTCCTGCACCCACACCGTCGCACCCTGCGCGGCGATCTTCGCGGTCGCGTCGGCGAACCGCTGGTTGACCTGCCGGTAGGAGTTCCACCAGTGCCGGTGGAACGCGGGCTGCGCGACGACGTCGTGGTAGAGCGGCCAGAGCGTGCCGTTGGAGAAGCCCTCGTAGTAGTCCTCGACCTCTTTGGCCGACAGCGGGACCGGGTGCAGCAGCAGGCCGTCGTCCTCGAACGGCGACACGTCGGCGTCGGCCACGCCCGGCCAGCCGACCCACGCGCCGCTGTGTGAGCGGAGGAACGGTTCGAGCGCGCTCACCAGCCCTCCAGGACTGTGCTTCCACCGCTCTGTGCCGTCGGGCAGGCGCTCCAGGTCAACCGGGAGCCGGTTGGCCACGACTACGAATTCCGCCCCGTTCTCGCCAATGTCCATGCTCACAAACACCCAGGCTAGTGCGGACGCGTGTCCGGGGCGTGTCGTGTAACCCCCGTCACAGCAACGTTCACTCCAACCGACGCTTGGTGGGTTTGAGCGGTCCGGACATGCGCGGACCAGCGAACTTGCGCTCCAAACGGCCCAGTCCGGTGCGCACCGGCTGGGCCAGGTACTCGCCGAACACGACCCCTCCGGCCAGTGCGAGAGCAATACCACTCGCGAACACCAAAGTGCTCAAACCGGCCGGATCGCCCTCCGCGGTGAGCTGGAACAGGCCCCGGTAGGTGGTCCAGCCGGGCAGCAACGGGACCACGCCCGCCTGCACGACGACGAGCGTCGGGATGCGCAGCCGGCGGGTCATCGTCGCGCCACCGAACCCGGTGATCGCGGCGGCCACGGCCGAGGACAGCAGCGCGTCCAGACCGAAGCTCGTGACCAGACCGTAGGCGGCCGTGCCGATCGCGCCGGAGATGGCGGCGGCGACGAGCGCACGAGGCCGGGCGTAGCAGGCGAGCGCGAAGAACGCACTGGTCGCCGCGCCGGCCGCGAACTGCATCGGCACCGCGGAGATCAGCGCGGGCAACGGGTCGCTGAGCTTGATGTCCAGTCCGAAGTGGACAGCGGCGCGGATCGCCAGCGCGACGCCCGCGATCAGACCGGCGCTGAGCAGCACGGTCTCGACGGTGCGGCCCGCGGCGGTGACGTTGTAGCCGGAGATCGCGTCCTGCACGGTGCTGACCAGCGCCAGCCCGGACAGCAGCACGACGATCCCGACGGCGACCAGCAGGCTCGGCCGCACCGGCAGCAACCCGGTCGAGAAGATGGCGAGCGCCGCGCCGGTGCCGAGCGCACCACCGACGAGCTGCTGGAAGAAGAACGGCAGGTTGCGCCGGTTGAGGACACGGCCGACCCGGTCGACCACGGCGGTGATGGCCGCGGCGGTGATCGCGAGCACGAGCCCGCCACCGACGAGGAACGCGACCGCTCCGGCCATTCCTCCCCATGCGGCCGTGGCGACCCAACGCGGATACGGGTGCTTGGCGTTGGTGATGTCTTCAAGCTCTTTGTGAGCGTGCTCGATCTCGCCGAGATTGCGCACGAGATGTTCGACCGCGGCGAGTCGCGTGTAGTCGAGACTGCGTTGCCGGACGACTCGGATCGACGTGATCGGGGGCGCCTCTGTGCCGCGGTGACAGGACACGCTGATAGAGGTGTAGATCACGTCGACTTCCGTGTGCGGAAGTCCATAGCTCTCGGTGACTGAGAGAATCGTGGCTGTTACGTCCGCCGCGCCCGCGCCGCTGGACATCTGGACCTCGCCGATCTTCAGAGCGAGATCGAGTACCAGGTGAACCGTGGTGTCATCGGGCAGAGCGGGGCCGTGCAGGTTGTTCGTGGAAATCTCGCGCACCTCCGTCGTGTGATCGTGAGAGGTCCTTCGACTGTTGCTGTGGCGTCTGCCACCTCCGATCGGGCGACCCAAAAAGGAGGACATGATCACTGTCCGTTGGTTACCCTCCTGACCTGGTCAAGGCGGCCTGTCCGGCGCACTGATCCACTCAGTTGGTTGGTGTGCCTCCTACCGGAGCAATCCGATCACACTGAGAGCAGACCGTTCGCCGCAGGTAGCTCCCGCAACGGGCGCTTACGATGTTCGCGAACACGAGCCAGGCCGGCGTAGCTCAATTGGCAGAGCACTCGCCTTGTAAGCGAAAGGTTAGGGGTTCGATTCCCCTCGCCGGCTCTTATCCGACGAGGGTTCGCCCAGGTGGGCGGGCCCTCGTCTCAATTCGATGTGACAGTTCGTCAGCTTTTGCGAACCAGTCCGGTGAACCCCGCGACTGACAATGTGGCGAACGACCATCCCAGGATCTGCACCACCCAGCCTGCTCCGGTCGCCCACTGCCCGGCTGGTCCGTTCGCCAGTTCGCACCTCGGTGTGCCGCCGAGCTTCACGAGCGGGATGGCGAGATCCGCCGCAAGACTGATTCTGTTCACCGGTGAACAGGCGTCCGGGCCGCGGTCCTTGGCCGGTGCAAGGCCGTTATAGGCATTCGTTGTCCACACGAGACAGAGCGCCAGGACGAACGTGACGAGCAGTCCGGCGACCGCTCTCGACGGCTTGTAGCCGTAGCCGAGGGTGACGCCGAGGAACCAGTGCCAGAGCTTGTTGCCGGGGTCGCCGCGGCGGCGGAGGTCCCGTTGCTGGGCGATCAACACCTTGCGGGCGGTGTGCTCGTGGCCGGCGGCGCGGTGCACGGCCGCAAGTTGTTGGTACGGCTGGGCTTCGTAGGTGAACGTGTGATCGCGCAGCATCCGGAGCCACACATCGGTTTCCTGCGGCTGGTTCGGGTAGGTCAGTCCGTCGAGCGCCAGGCTGAACCAGGGAGCCTCGACCAACTCCTCCTCGCCGAGCGAGAGCAGGTTGCCCACCTTCGTGCCGGACAGTTCGAGCTCGTGCCCTCTGCGGCGGTTGACCAGCTCGCTCGACTCGATGACGAGCTCGCCGTTCACCACCGCGTCCATGAGGTCCACGGTGGACAGCCTGCTGTTCGACTCGATCGTGGCGTTGGTGATCGTGATGCTCGCACCCACCTTCGTGCGGTGGAGCACGAAGGCCTGGCCGTGGTCGTTGCGCACCGATCCGTTGACGACGAGACCCGCGCCGATGTGCGTGTCGACCATGCGGACCGTGTCGGCGCCGTTCGAGCGAGCGTCGAACGCGTTGAGCCGCACCTCGTGCAGGAACTGCGCGCCGTCGAGGAGCAGGGCCGTGCCCGCGGCGCTGCGCAGCACGGCCCCTGACATCCGCAGGTTCCTCGCCGTGGCATCGGTCAGCAGCACTGCCGCGCTGTCGCCGCTCGCCTTGACGAAGGCGTTGTTGAGGTTGAGGTCCCCGCCGATGGTCGCGTTGTTGGCGACGAGGGCCAGACCGTCCTCGCTGACGATCACCGCCTCGTGGAGGTACACCTCACCGCCGATGTCGCAGCTGTCGAGCCAGACCCGGCTCGCGTACAACCGGTCGGCCTGCACGCTCCGGCTGACGTGCAGGCCGGTGGCGAACAACGGCATCGCGGTCGCGCCGGACAGCAGCAGTGACCCGTCGATGCGTGCGTTCTCGAGGTCGACGATCCCGGTGCAGCGCGTGCCCCGCATCGTGAGGTAGCGGGTGCGCAGGTTCTCGGCGTGCAGTCCCGGCAGCGTGGACCCGTCGAGCGACAGCGCCGGCAGTTCGGTGTCGTGCATCGAGAGGGGTTCCTCGAACACGCAGTCGTCCAGCTGCAGGGCCGTCGAGGTGCTGATGAAGTCGAGGTCGAGGGCACCGGCGACGCGTGCACCGACCACCAGGATTCCGCGTGGGTCGACACTGCCCGAGCGCAGCAGGTCGCGGATGGCCTGGGCGCGCAGCACGTTGTCGTGGCGACGACCGAGACGGAGGATCTCACCGGCCTCGGCGGCGCGTTTCATGTCCTGCTCTGTCTCACTAGGACGTGACATTGTGGGCACCATGTCCTACCTCGCGGATAGCGCGCGCTACGACCAGATGACTTACCGGCGCAGTGGCCGCAGCGGTCTCAAGCTGCCGGCGATCTCGCTCGGTCTGTGGCACAACTTCGGCGGCGACCGGCCGTACGAGCTCGGCCGCGGCATCGCGCGGCGGGCGTTCGACCTCGGTGTCACGCACTTCGACCTCGCCAACAACTACGGGCCGCCTTATGGCTCGGCGGAAGTCACGTTCGGGCAGATCCTCTCCGATGATCTCAGGCCCTACCGCGACGAGCTCGTCATTTCCACCAAGGCCGGCTACGACATGTGGCCAGGGCCGTACGGGGAGTGGGGCAGCCGCAAGTACCTGCTGAGCTCGCTCGACCAGTCGTTGACCCGGATGGGCCTCGACTACGTCGACATCTTCTACTCGCACCGGTTCGACCCGGAGACTCCGCTCGAGGAGACGATGGGCGCGCTGGTCAGCGCGGTGCAGCAGGGCAAGGCGCTCTACGTCGGCATCTCGTCGTACTCGCCCGCGAAGACCCGTGAGGCGGCCGAGATGCTGCGAAGTGCGGGCGTGCCGCTGCTGATCCACCAGCCGTCGTACTCGATGCTCAACCGCTGGATCGAGCCGGAGCTGCTGGACGTGCTGGAGGAGGTCGGCGCGGGCTGCATCGCGTTCTCGCCGCTCGCGCAGGGCATGCTGACCGACCGCTACCTCGACGGCGTGCCGGCGGACTCCCGTGCGGCGCAGAACAAGTCGCTGTCGACGGACCTGCTGAGCGACGAGAACCTCAGCCGGATCCGCGCTCTCAACGACATCGCGAAGTCACGAGGTCAAAGCCTGGCGCAGCTCGCGCTGACGTGGACGATCCGCGACCCGCGCGTCACGTCGGCGTTGATCGGCGCGTCGTCCGTCAACCAGCTGGAGCAGAACCTCGCGGCCCTGCAGGCACCGCCGCTGACCGACGACGAGCTGGCCGAGATCGACAAGCACGCAGTCGAGTCGGGCATCGACCTGTGGGCCACGAGCTCCCAGGCCGACTGACCAACCGCACGCGGGGACCTTTCGTGCGCTTCTGCCGCACGCGGGGCCCCCGCGTGCGGTCCTGCCAAACGAAAGCTCCCCGCGTGCGGTCAGAGCGGGTGGCGGGGGAGGCGGATGGTGAAGGTCGTGGCGCCTGGGCGGCTGGCCAGGGTGATGGTGCCGCCGTGGGCGTGGACGAGGGATTGGGCCACGGCGAGGCCCAGGCCGCTGCCGCCGCGTTGGCGGGTCCGCGAGTTGTCGACGCGGTAGAACCTGTCGAAGATCCGCTCCTGGTCGGTCTCCGTGATGCCCGGACCGGTGTCGCTCACCTGCACGACCGCCCAGCCGTCCTCGGCCCGCACCCGCACCGACACCGCGGTTCCGGCCGGCGTGTGCACGGCCGCGTTGGTCAGCAGGTTGTCGAGCACCTGCCGCAACCGCGTGGCGTCCGCGCGCATGGTCACCGTGTCCGCGTCGATCTCCAGCGAGTGCGACGGACGGACCGCGCGGAAGGCGTCTCCGGCCGCCTCGGCGATCTGCGCCAGGTCGAGCTCCTCCGGGCGCAGCGGCGGTTCGGACTCCGCGGAGTCCAGGCGTGCCAGCAACAACAAGTCGTCGAGCAGCACGCTCATCCGCGACGCCTCGGACCGCAGCTTCTCCAGGTGCTTCTCGCGTTCGCCCGGCTCGTTGGCCGCCGCGTACCGGAAGAGGTCCGCATAGCCGCGCAACGACGTCAGCGGCGTGCGCAGCTCGTGTGACGCGTCGGCGATGAACCGCCGCAGTCGTTGCTCTGCGGCCGTGCGTGCGGCCAAAGAAGTGTCGATGTGCGCGAGCATCTTGTTGAACGCCTCGCGCAGCTCGTCCACCTCGACACCGCCGCCGTCGCCGTCCACCCGCACGGTGAGGTCGGCCGAGTCGGTCAGGTCCTGCGAGGAGATGTCGTGCGCGGTGTCGGCCATGTCCGACAGCGGCCGCAGCCCTCGCCGCAGCAGCGCCTGACCGCCGACGACCAGCGTGACCAGGGCAGCGAGGAACGCCGCCACGCTGACCGTGATCAGCTGGGAGATCGTGCCGTCCCGGTCGTTCATGGGCGCGGCGCTGACCAGGACGATCTCGTTCTCCTTGATCGGGCACGCGCGCAGCCGGAACTTGCCCTCGCCGCGCAGGTACCCGGTCTCGAGGGTGTCCTTGGTCAACGCCTTCTTCGCGATCTCGTCGAACTCCTCGCGGTCGTCCGGGTGCTGGTCGCCGGGCTGGGCGACCAGTTCGCCGTTCTCCACCTTGTAGACGACCGCGAACCAGGTCGGCGGGAGCTTGGTGACCTTGCCGTAGTACTCGACGTCGTGGGACGCGCCGGTCTGGCTCATCGCCATCTGGTCGTCGAGCCGCTTGTCGAGGAACGTCTTCATCGACGTCACCATGACCGCGCCGACGATCGCGAACACCGCGAGCGCCAGCGCGCCCAGACCCAGCGCGAGCCGCGTGCCGAGGCGGAGCGGCCGGTTCATCCGGGGTTTCACTCCGCGGCTCGGCGGAGCACGTACCCCACACCGCGCACGGTGTGGATCAACGGCTCGCGGCCGTCGTCGAGCTTGCGGCGCAGGTGGGAGACGACCAGCTCGACCACGTTCGAGCGGCCGCCGAAGTCGTACTCCCACACGTGGTCGAGGATCTGGGCTTTCGTCAGCACCGCCGGTGAACGGCGCATGAGGTACCTGAGCAGCTCGTACTCGGTCGGGGTCAACGTCACCAACTTGCCCGTGCGACGGACCTCGCGCGTGTCCTCGTCCATCACCAGGTCTGCGACCTTCAGCACAGATCGCTTCCACGACGGGCCTGTCGAACGGCGCAGCACGGCCCGCAGCCGGGCCATCAGCTCCTCGACCGAGAACGGTTTGACGAGGTAGTCGTCGCCCCCGCGAGTGAGTCCCGCCACACGGTCCGCAGTGCCGTCACGAGCCGTCAGAAAGACCACGGGGACCATCGCCCCGGCCGCGCGCATCCGATCAAGAACGGTGAATCCGTCCAGGTCAGGCAGCATGAGGTCGAGCACGACGATGTCCGGTTGGAACTCGGCGGCCTCTCGCAAAGCCTCCTCACCGTTGAGCGCGGTCGCGGCCTGCCAGCCCTCGTACCGGGCGACCGTCGCGACCAGGTCAGCGATGTGCGGCTCATCGTCGACGACGAGCAATCGAACCGAGTTCCCCTTGTCCACGTGCTCATGGTGCGTCACCTGGTGCTCACCTCGCTCGATCGACAGGAAGTCGACAGCGCGGGCATAGGGGAGCCACAGCTCGGACGCTGAGGATCGAGAAAGACCGAACCGACTGCCGACCGCCCTGACCGAGGAGCCCGCCGTGACGACCACCCTGCAGCAACCCGTGCGACCGGCTCCGGCCGGCCGGGCGACGCCGCACAAGGTGCTGGCCAAAGCCGGCCTCTACGCGTTCCTCCTGGCCAACGCGGCGTTCGCGACGTACCTGTTCAACGCCGCCGGCGTCGGCTCGAACAAGCTGGTCAACTTCGGCCGGCTGACCGGGCTCTACGGCGCGCTGGCGATGGCGTTCCAGCTGCTGCTGGTCGCGCGGCTGCCGTGGCTCGACCGCCGGTTGGGCATGGACAAGCTGACCTCGTGGCACCGCTGGACCGGCTTCACGATCTTCTGGATGCTGATCGGCCACCTGACCTTCATCGCGTTCGGCAACGCGGGAGACGACGGCCCGATCGCGGAGATCATCCGGCAGGCCACCGAGCTGGAAGGCATCCTCCGCGCGCTGGTCGCGTGGACGATCATCATGGTCGTCGGCGTGGTGTCGGCCCGGTTCGCGCGGCGCAAGCTGGCGTACGAGACCTGGCACTTCATCCACCTGTACACCTACATCGCGATCTTCCTGGCGTTCACGCACCAGGTCGCGGTCGGCAGCACGTTCCGCAAGTCCGCGCTCGCGACCGGCTACTGGTGGGCGCTCTGGGCGTTCGCCATCGGGTCTGTCGTGATCGGACGGTTGGTGCTCCCGTTCTGGCGCAACTGGCGCCACCAGTTCCGCGTCGCCGCGGTCGTGCCGGAGGCGCACAACGTCGTCTCGGTCTACATCGAGGGCAAGGACCTGGACCGGCTGGGCGCTAAGGCAGGCCAGTTCTTCCTGTGGCGCTTCCTGACCAAGGACCGCTGGTGGCAGGCCAACCCGTTCTCTCTGTCCGCGGCGCCGAACGGCAAGTACCTGCGGCTCACCGCGAAGGCGCTCGGTGAAGGCAGCGCCGACATCCGCAACGTCAAGGTCGGCACCCGCGTGTTCGCCGAGGGCCCGTACGGCGCCTTCACGACCATGCACCAGACCAAGCAGAACGCGCTCCTCGTGGCGGGTGGTGTCGGTGTCACGCCGATCCGCGCGCTGCTGGAGGAGATCAAGGGGCACGTCGTGGTGCTCTACCGCGTCACCGACCCGCGCGAGGCCGTGCTCCTGCGCGAGCTCGAAGGCCTCGCACGGGCCAAGGGCGCGGTGTTGCGCCTGGTCACCGGCTCCTCGAAGACGATCACCGCGAACGGTCCGTTGCTCGGCCCGGAGAACATCAACGCGCTGGTGCCGGACGTGTTGGACCGCGACGTGTTCATCTGCGGCCCCAACGGCATGACCGACGCCGTGGTGCGCAGCCTCGACGAACTGGGAGTGCCCAGCAACCAGGTCCACGCCGAGCGCTTCGCGCTGGCCAACTGAGAGGTCGACGACGTGAAGAGGGCAATTCCCGTTCTGGCGCTGAGTGTCGCGGGCCTGGTCCCGGTCTGGCTGTACTCGCCGGGCCCGGCGCACGAGGGTGAGATCAGCGAGGTCGCCGCGCCGGAAACCCAGCAGCAGACCCAGGCACCGAAGACGACCAGTGCGGCTCCCAAGACGTCCGGGGCCGCACCGACGACCCAGCAACAGCAGCAGCAGCAGCCGACCCAGCAGCAGGCCCAGGCCCGCACCGTGAACGGCCCGGCCGTGAACACGTCCGAAGGCACCGTGCAGGTCCAGGTCACGTTGCAGGGCACCAAGATCACCGACGTGAAGGCCGTGCGGGCACCCAACAGCGAGCCGACCAGGATGGCGTTGCCGATCCTGAAACAGGAGGCGCTGAAGGCCCAGAGCGCTGACATCGACACGGTGTCCGGCGCGACCGCGACCTCGCAGGGCTACAAGCAGTCGCTGCAGGCCGCGCTCGACGGAGCGCAGTAGCGATGTCGTTCCGGGGCGTCGAGCAGATCATGGGCCTGCCGATCTCGGTGGACCTGCGGGACCGGGACGCCGCCCTGGCCGAACGGGCTTTCGCCTGGTTGAGAGAGGCAGACGCCCAGTTCTCGCCGTTCAAGCCGGACAGCGAGGTGTCGAGGCTGGACCGGGGTGAGCTCACCAGGGAAGAGCTCACCCCGGACCTGGTCGAGGTCCTCTCGCTGTGCGACTGGTACGAGGAGTCGACCGGCGGCGCGTTCACCGCCCAGGTGCCGGGACGCGGGCTCGACCCGTGCGCCGTGGTGAAGGGCTGGGCCGTGCAGCGCGCCGCCGACATCCTGCGCGAGGGCGGAGCGACGGCGTTTTGCGTCAACGCCGGTGGCGACGTCGTCGTGGCCGGCGAGCCCGAGGCCGGAAAGCCTTGGCGCGTGGGCGTTCGGCATCCAGACATCGCTGATCAGATGTGTGTCGTTCTTGGAGTGCGGGACGGAGCTGTTGCCACGTCAGCGTTGTACGAGCGCGGCCAGCACATCCTGGACGGCCGTACCGGTAAGCCCGTCACGGGAATTCTTTCGGTCACGGTTTTCGCGGACGATCTCGCCATCGCCGATACCACTGCCACAGCAGCGTTTGCGCTGGGCAGGGACGGGATCGAGTGGGCAGCGGCGCAGGAGGACTGCGAGGTCTTCATCGTCGACGAAGATCGTCGGGTGTTCCGCAGTCCTGGACTTCCGGTACACATCTGTTAACATGCCCGGCCAACGGAGCTTCGACTCCGGGGCACGGATTTCGTTGATCAAGAGCTGATCGGAGCTCGCGCTCGGGGCAAGACCCGGCCAGCTGTTGACCAACTACTCGTGCGGAACAGCCCGTGGGTGAGCGAATTCGGGAGCGCTCCCCACGGGCTGTTCCTGTTTTCCGGTGATCTCCTGGACGGCCACGTCCGTGGTCGGCACGAGCCTTGATCCTTCCGGCCCGTAGACCGCGCGAGGCTCCGGGAAGGCGAAGAGCAGCGCCAGGAACAGCACCGCGGCGAGGACGATCGACAGCGGCAGGCTGATGTCCACCCCACCGGCGAGATCACCCAGCGGCCCGACGAACTGGCCGGGGATGTTGGTGAACAGCAGGCCGACGACCGCCGCGACCCACCACGCCGTCATGCCGCGCCAGTTCCAGCCGTGCGCGAACCAGTACCGCCCGCCGCGTTGCCGCCGGTTGAAGACCTGCAGCGCCTCCGGGTCGTACCAGCCGCGCCGGGTGAACAGCCCGAGCATCATGACGACCATCCACGGGGTGGTGCAGGTGACGATCAGCGTGGCGAACGTCGAGATGCTGCGCACCAGGTCGAACCCGAACCGGCCGATGAAGATGAAGGCGATGGACAGCGTGCCGACCAGCACCGTCGCCCGCACGCGCGACAGCCGCGGGAACACCGACGAGAAGTCCAGGCCGGTGCCGTAGAGCGCGGTCGTGCCGGTCGACATGCCGCCGATCAACGCCAGCAGGCAGACCGGCAGGAAGAACCACTGCGGGGCGATCGCCAGCAGCCCGCCGACGAAGTCCTGGGTCGCCGGGTCCACAAAGGACGGTGCCTTGGTGGCGATGATGCCGGCGGTGGCGAGGCCGAACAGGAACGGGACGAGCGTGGCGACCTGGGACAGGAACGCGGCGGCGACCACCCGGCGGCGCGGGGTGCTCGCCGGGATGTAGCGCGACCAGTCGCCGAGGAACGCGCCGAACGACACCGGGTTAGACAGCACGATCAGCGCCGAGCCGATGAACGCGGGCCAGAACAGGTCGTCCGAGGTGATCATGCCGGCGTACGACGGGTCGAAGTCGCCCGCGAAGGCCACGACACCGAGCACGAACAGCGCGGTCGCCGAGACGACCGCGATCTTGTTGACGAAGAGCATGAACCGGAACCCGTACGTGCACACGACGAGTACGAGCACGGCGAAAACGGCGTACGCGATGGCGTAGCTGACTGTGCTGCGCGGCAGTCCGAACAGCCGGTTCGCGCCGCCGACCAGCGCGTCACCCGAGCTCCAGACCGCGAGCGAGAAGAAGGCCACCGCGACCAGCAGCGACAGGAACGAGCCGACGATCCGTCCGTGCACGCCCAGGTGCGCCGATGACGACACCGCGTTGTTGGTGCCGTTGATCGGGCCGAAGATCGCCATCGGGCAGAGGATCAACGCGCCCACCAGCACACCCAGCAACGTCGCGGCCAGTCCCTGCCAGAACGAGAGCCCGAACAGGATCGGGAACGCGCCGAGCACGCACGTGGAGAACGTGTTGGCGCCACCGAAGGCCAGCCGGAACAGGTCGAACGGCGTCGCCGTGCGCTCCTCGTCCGGGATTCGCTCGATCCCGTTGGTCTCAACCTGCGTGACCGGGGGTGCGTTCTCTGCCATGGGCGCGGTCTCCTCGCAGGTCAGCAGCCAGTGCGCCGACGCTACAAACCCGGCGTGCCCCCAACCATTGGATGATTCATCCAATCTCCGTCCGCAAATTGGCCAAAACATCCTGCCTTTTTGGCACGCGGGGGCCCCGCGTTTCCCAGGCGGGTACGCGGGGCCCCCGCGTGCCAAAAATTAGGCGTAGCGGTCCTCGTTGAAGTCGAGGTTCACGGCCGAGCAGCCCAGGTCGCGGCCCATCGCGTCCAGCACGTCGACCAGCTCCAGGCTGCTCAGCCAGTCGCGAGGGATGGCCTCGGTGCCGTGCAGCGCGCCGAGGATGTTGCCGGTCAACGCCGCCGTGGCGTCACTACCGCCGGAGTGGTTGGCCGCAGCGCGCATGGCGTCCACGAACTGCACGGGCTTCGGATGCGTGAGCACCGTGTAGACCGCGATCGCCAACGCCTCGGGGCCGGTCCAGCCGCTGCCTAGCCGGTCGACGCGCACCGAGCCGGTGCCGTCGTGCTCCTCGGCCAGCACCACGGCGCGCGTGAGCACGGTGGCCGTGTAGGTGTCGTCGCGCAGGACACGACCGATGACCTGGTCGATCGCCTCGCGCAACGGCCTGCCCTTCACGGCGAGCAGGTGGATCAGCAACGCCAGCGCGCCGCCCGAGACCCAGCCGCCGGTGCCGCCGTGCGTCAAAGCAGCAAACCGGCAGCCCAGGTCGTACGCGATGGCCGCGGAAGGTGCGAAACCCGCAGGTGCGGTGCGCGTGACGCCGTTGCAGCCCGACGACTCGTTGTGCGGATCGGTCGGGGTGGACATCGTGTCCGCCGCGAGCGCGCGCAGGCACGTCAGGCCCGGCGAACGGCTCTCGTACAGCCGTTCGTCCGCGAGCAGCCCTGCCGCGCCCCGCTCGGGGGCCGGTTGCTGCTGGGTGACGAGCCAGCGCCGGTAGCTGTGCCACACCATCTCCGACGGTTCCCACTCACCGGTCCGCTTCCCGCGCACCCAGGCGCGCAGGTAGCCGTCGGCGGTGAAGAGCGTCAGCTGGGTGTCGTCCGTGAAGAGCGCGGGCTTCGGCGGGGCGAGCACACCTTCGGCACCGTGTTCGCGCTGGATGTCAGCCCAGCCGAGGTACTGCACAGGCGCGCCGAGCGCATCACCGAGAGCGCCGCCGAGAAGACACCCGGCGCCGCGGTCAACCACGGAGTTCCGATCTCGCGGCACGGGGTGAACAGTAGCGTCCCGCGAACTTGAACCGTACTTGTATCTGAGACCCCGGCCGGCACACCTGTTGAAGTGACAAGGTCAGCGGGCGTGAGGGAGGGGCATGCGGAGCAAAACCGGACTCGAGTTCGGCGTGCTCGGTCCACTCCAGGTGCTCGCGGACGGTCGGCTGATCCAGCTCGGTCGTCGCGGCATGCGCGGACTGCTGGCCATGCTGGTCGTCGAGGCGAACCGACCCGTCTCGATCGACCAGATCGTCGACGCGCTGTGGACCGACTCGCCGCCGGCCACTGCACGGACGATCGTGCACGGCTATGTCTCGCGGCTGCGCAAGGTGCTGGAGGAGGCCGACCCGTCGGCCTCCGCGACGATCCGCACGACGCCGACCGGCTACCAGCTCACCGTCGACCCGTGGCGCCTCGACCTGCACCGCGCCCGGCAGCTCGTGGCGTCTTCCCGCGGCAAGCCCGCCGCCATCAGGGCGGGCTTGCTGCGCGAGGCGTTGGGTCTGTGGCGCGGGCCGGTGCTGTCCGACGTGCCGGGCGACCCGATGACCTCCGACCTGGAGGAGCTCCGGCTCTCCGCGTTGGAGGAACGCATCGACGCCGAGCTCGAACTGGGCCGGCACCTGGAGCTCGTGGGCGAGCTGCGCGGGTTGTGCACCGAGTACCCGTACCGCGAACGCCTGGTGGCGCACAGCATGCGGGCGTTGTACCGGTCCGGGCAGCGGGCTGACGCTCTGGAGGCCTATCAACGGTTCCAGCGTCGGGCCAGCGAGGAGCTCGGCATCGATCCCGGGCCGCAGCTGCGGTTGCTGCAGGAGCAGGTGCTGCGCGACGACCCCGCTCTCAGCTTGATCGGCCCGGTCGAGTCGCGTCCGGTCGCGCCGCGGGCCGGGATCGTGGCGCCGGCGTTGTTGCCCGCTTCTGCTTCGCGGTTGTTCGGCCGCTCTGACGACATCGCCTGGCTGGACCACGTTTGTGCGGCGCGGAACCTGCTCGGCACGACGGTGGCTGTGCTGACCGGTGCTCCTGGGGTGGGCAAGAGCGCTCTCGCGATCACGTGGGGGCACGAGAACGCCGAGATGTTCCCGCACGGCGTGCTGTTCGCTGCTCTGGGCGACACCGAGCCGAGTGAGGTGCTGACCAGGTTCCTGGTGGCGCTGGGTGTTCCGGCCGATGGTGTGCCGGTAGGTGTGGAGGACCGCGTCGGGCTGTACCGGTCGCTGCTCAACCGCCGCCGCGTGCTGGTGGTGCTGGACGACGCGACGGGCTTCGAGCAGGTGCAACCGTTGCTGCCGCCGGGTTCCGGCTCGGTGGTGCTGGTGACGTCGCGCTCGCACCTGGAGCGGCTGGTCGTCACGAACAGCGCTCGGGTGCGCAAGCTCGGCCCGTTGGACGACGAGGCCGCGCGGGAGCTGGTGGACGACGTGCTGGGGAGGCCGTTGTCCGCGGAGGACCCGGTGGCTTCCAGAAAGCTCGCCGAGCTTTGTGGTGGGTTGCCGCTGGCGTTGCGAGTGGCCGCCGCGAAGCTGGTGATCAGTCCTGAGTGGACGGTCGAGGAGCTGGTCGGGGAGCTGGCCGACGACGGGCACCGGTTGCGTGGCTTGGACCTACCTGAGGCAGGCGTGGGGTGTCGCGGGCGCTGGACCTGTCGACCCGCGACCTGCCGTCAGAGCTCGGCGAGGTGTTCACGTCCGTCGGCCTGGCGCCCGGCCGCTGGATGTCGTCGCACGCCGTTGCCGCGCTGACCCGGATCCGGCTGGAGTCCGCCCGTTCGCGACTGGCCCAGCTCGTCGAGGTGAACCTGCTGGTCGAGCCGTGGCCGGACGGGTTCACGATGCACGAGCTGGTGCGGCTGTACGTGCGGGGAGCGGGCCGTTCCGACTTGGACTCGTTGCGGCGCTTGGTGAACTACTACCTCGTCGCGTGCGACCACGTCCGCCGGGCCATCCGACCGGCGCGCGACGGCCTGGACTTCGCGTTGGGGGACAACGGTTCCACGTCGTTACCGGGCTTCGGCGACCCGATCGACTGGTTCGACCAGGAGTGGCCCAACATCGTCGCGATCGTGCACGCGGCCGCCGAGTCGGGCTTGCACGACCAGGTGTGGCAGCTGGTTCGGCTGCTGCACCCCTACGCGACCGTGCGCGCACTCACCGGGGAGTGGGTGGCGTTGGTCGGGTTCGGCCTGGCCGCGGCCGAGGTGACGGGGAGCCGCCTCGGACAGGTCCTGATGCTGGACACGACCTACACGACGAACGCCCGGCTGGGACGACCTGTCCTGCTGCCGGACGCTCGCCGCGCGCACCGGATCGCGACCGAGCTGGGCGAGCGCCAGTATCTGGTGCTGACGCTCGCCCAGCTCGCGGACGTCCTGTTCCGGCTGAAGCACCACGACGAGGCGTTGCTGCACTTCTGGGAGTCGGTGCAACTCGCGCAGCAGGCAGGTGACGTCGTCGGTGAGGGCCACGGGCTGAACAACGTCGCCCAGGTCGAACAGGCCCGTGGACGCGTGGACGTGGCTCTGCAGCACCAGGCTCACGCGGTCGAGGTGTACCGGCGTTCCGGTGACCAGGTGGCGTTGATCCGCGGTCTCGCGAACCTGGCCGAGCTGTCACTGCAAGCCGGCTCCTTGGACCAGGCCGAGTCGCTCGCCCGCCAGGTCGTTGACCAGGCAGCCGTCGCCGAGGTGACCTATTTGGAGGGATTTGGTCGCCAGGTGCTCGGCGGAGTGCTGCTCCGGCGGGCGGAATGGGTTGCTGCGGCAGCGGAATTGACGGAGGCGCTGCGGCTGTACGCGCAGGTCAACTCGGCTCGCGCGGTCGAGGTGCGGGCGGCTCTGGACTCGCTGTCGTCCGAGGTTTAGCGGGTGTTTAGTCGTCTGGTCCCAAAACATGGGATGTTGGAGGTGCAGGCCGCCGAGTGGGGGATTACCGAGGGGGTAAGGCGGCCGCGTTGAAGAGGCCCGACCGGCATTCGGGGGAGTTTGCCGGTCGGGCCGTTCTGCTTGTCAGAAGTTCTCTTCGGTGCACCTGGCGAGCGGCAACAGCTCTGGGCGCTTCGGCGCCAGGCCGTCGCCCATCGACTCGCCCCGCAGCGTCCGGCCGATCCACGGGACGACGTGTTCGCGCGCCCACTTCAGGTCGGCCTTGCGCTGGGTGACCCAGTCCGTTTGTTCGAGTGCGGGCCACGGTGCGTCCCACGCGTGGTCGTCCGTCAGGCCCAGCACTTCCGCCGTCCTCAGGGCGACCCGCTGGTGGCCTTCCGGGGACAGGTGCAGCCTGTCCTCGCTCCACGCGCGACGGTCGTGCAGTGCGTGCATCGACCAGAGATCGACCATGCGGCAGTGGTAGCGCTCGGCGATCGACCACAGGTGGGTGTTGTAGATGGCGATCTTGCCGCGCAGGCTCCTGAGGAGCGGGGTGGATCGGGTGTCGAAGCCCGTGAAGATGACCACGTCTGATCCTGCGGCTCTGAGGTCGGCGACCGCTACCTCGTAGACCTCGGCGAGAGCATCGGGGTCGCTGTTCGGGAGCATGATGTCGTTGCCGCCGCCGCAGAAGGTGACGAGGTCCGGTTTGAGGTCGATGGCCAGGGGGACCTGTTCGTCGATGATCTCCTGGAGCATCTTGCCCCTGATCGCGAAGTTGGCGTATCTGAACTCAGGTGCTCTCTCGGCGATCATTCCGGCCAGGCGGTCTGCCCAGCCGACGTAGGTGTCTCCCGGGCCCGGGTCGTCCATGCCCTCGGTGAAGCTGTCCCCCAGAGACACGAGACTGTTCCATCGCAGCAGCACGTGCGTTCCCCCTACTCTTGCGACTCCCTGCCTTGCCGTGCGTTGCCTGCGGCTCCCGATCGCAGGCGACTGCTTAGCATGCACAACGAAACGGTGGTTACGCCACCGTCGGTTACGGCATCGTAGGATTTGTCGCTTTGGGTGACGATTCTTTTACCACTCGATCGAGTGGAGCTTGAGGCTGATCTCGGGTGATCCATGGGGATTCGAGGGGATTCGTCTTGTTTGGTCGCTAGTTTCTGCCGGGTGCGTTACGGATTGCCGCTTCCTACCGTTTCGTTGGGTGTCGCGCTTCTCACAGTCGGGGTGCTGGCCGGGGTGGCCATGTCGACCGGGGTTGTTCCTGTGCCCGGGCCGTCTGGGGCGGCCCCTGACGAGCCGGAGGTGGAGCAGCTCGGTGGGGAGGAGCCTCCGATGGAGTTCACTCCCGTGCCTTCCGCGGTGAAGGTGGCGCCGTCGTCTTCGGGTGCTCGGGGGCCGGTGGTGGTCACTCCGCCGCCGCATTCGAATCCGGTGGTTCGGCCGGAGGGTTCGGAGCCTCGGAGCAGCGTGGTGGGGACGACTGTGGTGCCTTCGGTGGACTTGCCGGTGGTGTCATCTTCCAGTGCAGCCTCGTCGGTGGCCGTCGTTCCGACGGACGCACCGGTTCCGTAGGCGGGCGTGGTGGCGTCTGCAAGTACCGCCAACTCATGATCAAAATGCTGATAACTGCTACCAACGTGGAAAACCCCCGCAGCGACATCGGCGCGTGATGTCGCTGCGGGGGCCGTGGGACCTTTCCGAGGGGGAGCGCCGCCGCCGATCAGCTCCCCCTCGGAAAGGGGTGGGACCACTGCTCGGGACGCCGCCGCCGATCTGCCCCGAGCAGTGGGGTTGGGACCGTCTCAGGGGGCGCCGCCGCCGATCTACCCCCTGAGACGGGGTCTGGGTCAGCCGCTGGCCACCACGTCCAAAGTGGACGGGGTGGAGGGCTGGTGGTCGTCGTAGGCCGAGCGCAGCCTCAGCTCCGCGCCCGGCGAGGCACCGATGGTGTCGAGTCCGAGTAGAGCGGCGCCGACCACCGGGGGGAGGTCGACCACGCGGACCTGGGCCAGGGGCGCCACGTTCAGGATTTGCTGGCGGATCGGGGCCAGCAGGAACTCGCCCTGGCCCGTCATCACGCCGCCGCCGAGGATGACGTCCACGGCTTCGTCCACCAGGTCGAGCTTCTTCAGGGAGACGGTGGAGAGCAGGACGATCTCTTCGACCAGGCGGTCGACGATGGCCTGGGCCACGGCGTCGCCCGCGGCGGCGACCTCGAAGAGGATCGGGCTGAGGGGGTGCGGGTCGAACTTGATCTCCTCGAAGTGGAGCTTTTCCACGACGTTGGAGATCGAGGTCTCGCCGTAGTAGGACAGCAGGGCGGGGAGGAGCTCGGTGGGCTTGCCTCGGCCGTCTTCTGCGCGGACGGCCAGCCAGAGAGCCTGCTCGCCGAGGTGGCCGCCGCCGCCCCAGTCGCCGGAGATCTGGCCCAAGGCCGGGAAGCGGTGGGTGCGGCCGTCTGCGGCTACGCCCACGCAGTTGATGCCTGCGCCGCAGACCACTGCCACGCCGACGCCGGACGCGGTGCCGGAGCGCAGGAGAGCGAAGGTGTCGTTGCCGACGACGACAGAGGGAGACCAGCCTCGCTTGGTGATCTCTCGCGTCAGGTCCTCCTCCTCGCGGGGCAGGTCGGCGCCCGCGAGGTAGGCGGCTGTGTGCGAGGCGATCGGCTCGTCGGGGGACAGGCCCGCTTGAGCGGCGGCTTCGCGTGCCAATGCTTCGAACACGTCGAGGCCGCGCTTCATGCCCACTGTCTGCGGAGGGGCGCCGGGGCCGCGCGTCTGCGCGAGCACCTTGCCGTCCGCGTCTACCAGCAGGACTGCGGTTTTGCTGTTCCCGCCGTCGATGGCGAGCACCCGGTCGGTCATCGGTTTCAGTTTCCCTTCACCCACGGCAGCAGATCGCGGTTCTGCGCGATCAGCTCATCGGCCAGCTGGTCCGCGATGGCGTGCTGGCCGATCAGCGGGTGGGCGAGCAGTGCGTTCGCCACTCGGTCGCGGCCGCCGTGGATCGCGGCCTCCAGTGCGAGGTATTCGTAGGCCGTCACGTGCGAGATGAGGCCGGAGATCGACGGTTCGACCGGGCGGACGGGCAGCGCGACGCCGCCGTTGGAGTCCACTGTGGACGAAACTTCGATCACGGCATCGTCCGGGAGGAACGGGAGTGAGCCGTTGTTCTGGACGTTCACCACGTGCTTCTCGGCGCCGGCGCCACCCGTCAGCGCGTGCACGAGCTGCACGGCCGCTTCGGAGTAGTAGGCACCGCCGCGCTGGGAGAGCTGTTCCGGCTTGGTGACCACGGAGAGGTCGCTGTAGATGTCGAGCAGCTCCTTTTCCACCGTGGCCACGACTTCGGCGCGCGGGGGTTCGGTGAGCTGCTTCTTCACGACCTCGTCGTGGTTGTAGAAGTAGTTCAGGTAGTACGAGGGAACCATGTTCAGGCGTTGCATCAGCGAGGCGTCGATGCCGATGTGTTCGGCGAGACCCTCGGCGTGCTGGGAGAGCAGCTCCGGCAGGCGGTCGACGCCGTCGACGTACACACCGCGTTCCCAGGTGAGGTGGTTCAGGCCGACGTGCTCCAGTTCGACCGAGGACGGGTCGACGCCGAGCAGGCCCGAGGTCCAGCGCTGGAAGGTGATCGCCACGTTGCACAGGCCGATCGCCTTGTGGCCCGCCTGGAGCAGAGCGCGCGTGACGATGCCGACCGGGTTCGTGAAGTTCACGATCCAGGTGTTCTCGCCGGCGATGGAGCGCACTCGGTCGGCGATGTCCAGGACGACCGGCACGGTCCGCAGGGCCTTGGCGAGGCCACCCGCGCCGGTCGTCTCCTGGCCGACGCACCCGCACGTGAGCGGGAACGTCTCGTCGGAAGCTCGGGCCGCCTGGCCGCCGACACGCAGCTGGAGAAGCACCGCGGACGCGCCCTCTACGCCCTGTTCCAGGGACGTGGTGGTGCGCACCTTCGCCGGGTGGCCCGCGTGGTCCAGCAGACGCTGGCTGAACGGACCGATGATCGACAGACGGTGCTCGTCCGGGTCGACGAGGACGATCTCGTCCACCGCGAGGCTGGTGCGACGGCCCGCAATGCCGTCGATCAGCTCCGGTGTGTAGGTGGACCCGCCACCGACGACGGTGAGTTTCATCCCTTGACTCCTGTGAAGGTGATGCCCTTGACGAACGACTTCTGGGCGAAGATGAAGAGGATGATCGCCGGGATCATCGTCAGGAACGTCACCGCCATTGCTGAGTTCCACTGCACGATGTGCATGCCCTTGAACGAGGCGAGGGCCAGCGAGAGCGTCCACTGGTCCTTCACCTCGCCCGTGTAGAGCAACGGGCCGAAGTAGTCGTTCCAGGTGAACAGGAAGCAGAACAACGCGGTGGCCGCGATGCCTGGCCTGGCCATCGGCACGATGATCCGCACCAGTGCCTGGAACTCCGAGCAGCCGTCCACCCTCGCGGCGTCCACATAGGACTGCGGGATGGTCAGCATGAACTGGCGCAGCAAGAAGATGCTGAACGCGTCGAACAAGAAATAGGGAGCGATCAACGGCACCAGCGTGCCGGTCAGGCCGAGCGACGACCACGTGTCGTACAGCGGCACCGCGACGACCTGCGGCGGCAGCATCATCGCGCCGATGACCAGCAGGAAGGCCACGTTCCGCCCGCGCCACTTGAGCTTCGCGAGTGCGTAGGCCGCCGGGATCGACGAGATCAGCATGCCCGCGGTCGCGAGCAGCGAGTACGTGAGGCTGTTGAACAGGTACTGGAACAGCGGGGCCTTGTCGAAGACCTCGATGAAGTTCTCCCAGTGCCATTCGCGCGGCCACAGGTCCGCGGTGAACGCCTGGTTGTCCGACATCACCGCGGTGAGGAAGACGAACACCACCGGAGTCGCGAACATCAGGCCCAGCGCGATGCCGAGCGCGTGCGTGGCGACCCAGTTGAGGATTCCCCTGACATCGCGGGGTTTCTTCGGCTGTTCCGGCTCGGTGGAGACGTCCACCGGTGGCTTGGTGAGCGTGGCGGTCATGCTCCCGGACCCCCTTCTTCAGCCGAGGAGTTCTTGCGCATCCGCTGCACCAGCACGATGGTCACGGCGAACGAGATGGCGAACAGCACCGTCGCCATCGCGGCGGCGTAACCCATGTCGAACTGACGGAAACCCTTGGTGTACAGGTAAACCGGGAACGTCAGGGTGGAGTTCTCCGGGAATCCGAGGTACTTCGTCGAACCGGTTGTGTCCGCCGAACCGGAGGCCGCGGATCCCGCGACCACCGCCTGGGTGAACAACTGCAGCGCGAGGATCACCGAGTTCACGATGCCGAAGAGCAGCACCGGGGAGATCGTCGGCAGCGTGACGTGCCACCAGCGGCGGATCGGGCCGGCGCCGTCGAGCTCGGCCGCTTCGTACTGCTCCTGCGGCACGTCCAGGATCGCCGCCAGGATGATGATCATCAGGTCACCGGAGATCCACAGCATGATCGCGGTGATGCCGGGCTTGGCCCACGACGGGTCGGAGAACCAGAGCGGGCTCTGCAGCCCGAAGATGTCGAGCAACTTGTCGAGCGGGCCGTCGTTGGGGCGCAACACCATGAAGAACACGAGTGTCGCGGCCACCGGCGGCGCCAGCGAGGGCAGGTAGCAGAGTGTGCGGATCAGGCCGACACCGGACTTGAGACGTGCGATGACCGACGCCACGCCCAGCGCGAACACCGTCCGCGCGATCGTGAGCACCACGACGAACCACAGCGTGTTCGTGAGCGACTTGATGAGCAGGTCGTCCTTGAACATGAACGTGTAGTTGTCGAGGCCGGTGAACTCCGGTGCGTTGATCAGGTCGTACTTCGTGAAGGAGAAGACGACCGTGGCGATCAGCGGATAGCCGAAGAACAGGACGAACCCGATGAGGGCCGGGGCCATGAACCCGAGTACGGCGAGACGGTGGCGGGCACGAGCCCGCCCCCTGCCGGGGGCGGGTCGGGCGCCGAGCGTGGCGGTCATCGCGCAGATTCCCTTACTTGCCGCTCTTGGCGATCTGGTCGTCGATCGACTGGTCGACCTTCTTCAGGCCGGCCGCCAGATCCGGGACCTTGCCGGACGTGTACTCGGCCGCGAAGTCCGTGACGGCCTTGATGTGCGCGTCACCGATCGGGGTGACCGGGTTGCCCTTGAGCTTGTCGCTCTTGGCCAGGTCGATGAACGTCTTGAACTGCTCGTCGACCTCCAGGCGCTTGTCGTCCATGGCGGCCTTGGTGCTCGGGACGTTCTTGATGGCGTTCGAGAGGTCGACGATCGTGTCGGTGTCGAACGACAGGTGCTTGATCAGCTCCCACGCGGCGCCGGGGTTCTTGGCGCCCTTGGGAATGCCCATGATCGTGCCGGTGGTGAAGGCGGTGCCGTAGTCGGCGGGCTTCCAGGTCGGGAACGGAGCCGTGTTGAACTTGATCTGCGGCGCCTGCGCCTTGAGGAAGGCGGTGCGGTACTCGCCGTCCATCATGATCGCGATCTTGCCCTGGTGGAACGCGTGGTCAGCGGAGTACTCCTGGCCGAGGCCCGCGCGGAAGCGCTCCAGCTGGTCGAACCCGTAGAAGTCCACGAGCTTCTTCTGGAACGTCATCATCTCGGTGAAGCCGGGGGAGGAGGCGAGGCCCGACTTGCCGTCCGCCGTGGCCCACTCGGCGCCGAAGTTCGGAGCCAGGATGGTCGGGCGGTTGGCGTAGAAGCCCATGGTGGGCAGGTAACCCGCGACCTCGATGTCGCCGTTCGGCGCCTTCTTGGTCAGCTTCTTCGCGTCCTCGAACAGCTCGTCCAGCGTCTTCGGCGGGGCCGTGATGCCGGCCTCGGCGAACTGGCCCGTGTTGTAGTACATGGCGTACACGTCGGTGAGCATGGGCATCGCGCAGCGGTTGCCCTTGTACTCGGTGTAGTCGCGCACGGCCGGCGAGATCTGGTTCAGATCGACCTTGTCGCGGTCGAGGTACGGCTTCAGCGGCTGGAACGCGCCGGTGGAGCAGAACGAGCCGATGTTGTCGGTGGTGAACGACAGCGCGACGTCAGGCGTGTTGCCCGACCGGATGCCCGCGGTGATCTTGTCGTCGTCCTGCGAGCCCTCGTGCTTGATCTCGATGTTCGGGAACTTCTTGTTGAACGTCTTGAGGGCCTTGGTGACCTCTTCGTACTCGCGGTCGGAGTAGTTGCTCCAGACCGTGAGGGTCAGCTTGTCGTCCTTGCCAGGAGCAGCTGCGGCGTCGTTATTCGCGCCGCCACCCTTGCCCGCCGCACATGCGGTGAGGGTCAGCGCTGCGGCGACACAGAGCAAGGCAGCACGGGTGTGCTTGCGCATGTGCACTCCTTCTCGATCAACGTGGGGACCCGGCGACCACAGGGCCGCGGAATGGAGCCGTGGTGGCTGCCGGGAGGCCGAACACCGTTTCGCGGGCGACGGCGAGTGCCGAGTGCAGTGCGCCGCTGCGCACCGGCTTCCCGGTCACCAACGCCAGCTGGACGGGTGTTCTCGGCACCACCAGTTGCCGCAGTTCCGCGGCAACGAGGTCGTTGAGCGTCGTTCCGCCTGCCTGGGCGATGTCGCCGGACAGGAGGATGAGTTCCGGGTCGAGCACCGCGACGACGCTAGCCACGCCCGTGGCGATGCGCTTGGCGAGATCGACCATGAACTCCCGGCCCGCAGGTCCCGCGGCCAACGCCTTGCGCACGGCACCGTGACCGTTGCGCGCGGCGAGCCCGTGAGCCCTGGCGAGCTTGCAGATCGATGCGTTGCTGAGCAGCTCACCGTACGTACCGCCGGAGCGGTCCGTGTCGGTGTCGGCGGCCGCGCGGTCGGGGATCATCAGCCCGTCGATCTCGCCCGCGCCACCGGAGGCGCCGCGCAGCAGCACCCCGTTGATCACGACGGCGGCACCGACGAGGTCGGCGGGCCAGATGACGACGAAGTCGCGCACCTCGGTGGCCCGGCCGGCGACCATCTCCTCCAGCGCGACGAGGTTGACGTCGTTCTCGACGCTCACCGAGGTCGCGAGCTGCTCCCGCAACCGGCCGGGCATGTCGAAACCGCTCCAGCCGGGCAGATGTGGTGCATAGGCGAGCTCGCCGTTCGCGGGGTTCACCGCTCCGGGACAGCCCACGACGACGTGCAGCAGTTGGTCGGGGGCGAGGCCTGCCTGCCCACACGCCTTGCCGACCGCGCTGACGAACGCCTCGAGCACGCCGTGCTTCACGGGCATCGGCGCCTTGTGCTCGGTGAGCACGGCACCGGAGATGTCCGCGATCGCGATGTCGACCGTCTCGGGGGTGAGGTCGATGGCGGCGATGTGCGCGAGGGCCCCGTTGACCGACCACAGCTGGGCACGCGGCCCGCGTCCACCGCCGCGCAGTCCGTTGCGGACCACGGAGTCGCCGGCTTCCAGCCTGGTGAGCAGCTGTGCAGTCGCCGGCTTGGAAAGACCGATCAGGCCTTCCAACTCCGACCTGGTCAGCGGCCCGTTGCGCAGCAAAGCCTCGATGGCTGCGCGGTCGTTGATCTCCCGCAGCAGTCGTGGGCTTCCGGCACGCATTAGGTCCGCTCCTGTCTGTTAACTTTCCAGACGATTTCCGGTGACGGTAGTGACCTGCTTCACGCGGGTCAATCCCCGATATAGGTCCGTTACCTGACTTAGGTTCGCCTAAGGCAGTCTGGAAGCATGACCGACGTGCGCCAGGAGTCGCTCGCATCACTGCTCGGAGGCCGGGGCGGCGCCCTCGACGCCTCCCTGCCACCGCTGGCGTTCGTAGCGGGCTGGCTGCTGTGGAGCCACTCGATCGGCGCGGGTGCGGTGGTCGCCGTGCTGTGCGGCGTGGTGATCGGCGTAGTTCGCTTCGTGCGTGGCGAAAAGCCCCGCGCCGTCGTGTTGTCCGTGCTGCTGGTCGTGGCCGCGGCTCTGGTGGCGCTCTACACCGGACGCGTCGAGGACTTCTTCCTCATCCAGCTGCTGTCCAACGTGGCCTCCGCCCTCGCGTGGGCGGGCTCGATCGCGGTGCGCTGGCCGTTGCTCGGCGTGGTGGTGGGAACGCTTTTGGGGCAGAAGACGCGGTGGCGGCGAGATCCTGCCCTTTTGCGCGCTTACTCAGTCGCCTCATGGGCTTGGGTCGGGCAGTACGTGCTGCGGGTCGCCGTCTTCACTCCACTGTGGCTGGACGCCCAGGTCGTCTGGCTGGCCACGGTGCGGGCTCTGCTGTCGTGGCCGCTGCAGATCGTCTGCATCCTGGTGTCGGGGTGGCTGCTGCGGCGCGCGCTGCCCGCGGACCACCCCGGCTTCCGTCATCCGCAGGTGCCCGAGTCCGCTGCTTAGTGCTGTGGCGAGTACTGCTGCTGCGGTGGATAGGGGTGCTGCTGCGGCGGGCCGTACGGCTGTTGCTGTTGCTGCTGCGCGTAGTACTGCTGCTGGGCCCAGTACTGCTGTTGCTGATGCGTCCGGCTTTTCCTGCGGCTGATGATGACTCCGATGACCGCCACGACGATGGCGAACGGGATGGCGAAGAACCCCATCAGGAAGAAGGGATCGGGGCCTGCTGCGAGTACGTGGATCACTTGGCACCTTGGCACATCTGGTGACAGAACGTCACGACTCGTGCACGATCCGCTGTAATCCACGGCTCAATGCTTCTTCCGCTTCTTGCCGGACCCCGGCACCGTCCCGGTGTTCTGCGTCGGTGCAGGCGGCTCTGGGAACGCCTCGATGAAGTTCTGCCCTTCCATGAACTTGAAGAAGGGCTTCAGCACGAACCGGTGGAGCAGGAACAGGAACAGGACAGAGGCAACGCCGAGCGTGGCGACCCAGACCGGGTTGATGGCGCCGTTGATCACGTGAAACTGCTTCTGCCACTTCGTCGAACCGGTGAGCAGCGACAGCACTGTTCCCGTCAGCATGAAGAGCGGCATCAAGAAGAACGCTCCGACGACGGTCATCTTGTAAGGCCGGTAGTCGGTGCGGTGGTGAGCGCCCAAACGCCCTGCCCGAATGCTGAGGGCATCGGTCTTGCGAACACCGCTCCGCCACCGCCACCGATCCTCGGTCAGCGCTTCCTCGACCTCCACGCCGGCCGACCGGATCTCGACGGCACGCAGGACAGCTCGCCCGACCTCCTCGGTGACCGGCACGAGCAGCTCGCGCGCCGTGCCGACGACGTGCAACGCGGGACCGGGCGTCACGTCGAACTCGCGCGTCGTGCCTTGCGACCACCCAGTGAAGATCACGACCTGACAGGACATCTCCTGGTCGAGCTCGACGAGGTCGATCGAGCGCAGGGCCGTCCACGGAACGGCGACGACATCGCGTGACCGCTTCAGCCGTGACGCCAGGCTGTCCAGGACCAGCCGGTCCTCTCGCACGCACAGACGCGCCTGGAGACCCCTGGTGACGAACGGGATCTCCAGGTTCGAAGCGAGCAGGGCCGCTGTGACGGGCCGGGTGATGACGAATACGACCGCCTCGCCAAGCGCCCAGCACACCACGCCCAGTCCTGCCGCGACGAGCAGAGCGATCGGCTTGCCGTGATTGGCGGTGATCCGGAAAGCCTCGAACAGAGCCAGGAAGACGCCGGGAAACCCGGCCCACCGAGCCCAGATCCGCCACATGGGCATGCGGCGTCGATGCCACCACAGCCCGGAGATCGTGACTGCCCAGAACGCGACGGCACCGATAACCATGTCGCCAAATCCCAGCAGCTGCACCGAATTCCGGGCAGCCAGCGCGTTCTCCCAGGAGGCGAGCCGTGCGGCGACGACCAGCGCGAGGGCCGCGGTGAGTGCGATCAGCAGCAGCCCGGCGGCCCTCCGCGCGAACGGTTCGATCACAGGTCGCCTGCCATGCGCCTGAACGGACCGGTCTTGCCCGCGTTTGCTCGTTGCTGCTGCCAGTACTCGCGCCAGGCCTCGTCCTTGTCGTCCTGCTTCACCTGCTGGTCGGCCTCGCGGTGGGTCTGGTCGCTCCACTCCTGGACGCCCGCGTTGGCGATGATCTTGGGAGCCTTCGGCACCGAGACGCCTCCGACCTCGCCGTCGAGCATGTCGTTCGCGTTGTCGAAGCGCGGGTCTCCCGTGTGCATGCGATCGCGGAGGTTCGCGTTGCGCGTGTTCGCGAGGGACTCGGCGGCCTCGCTCTTCGCGGCCTTCAGGTCGTCTCCGTGCTTGCCCAGTTCCTTGAGCTTGTCCAGGTCGTCGGCGCCGAGCTTGCCGGCCTGCGCCTTCTTCGCCGTGTTCAGCGCCTTGTTGGCGTGCTTGACCGCGTCCTGGTTGTACTTCGAGACGGTCTTCTCGAGGTTCTTGGTCGTGCCCTTGATCATGTTCCGCGAGTTCTTGGCCTCGTCGGCGACCTTCTCGAGCTGCTTGACGACCTTGCTGATCTTCTTCGCGTTCTTGCCGGCGGTGATCGCGCCTTCGGCCACGGTGTCGGCGATGAAGGCGGCCTCTGAAGCGCCGAAGGTGACCGGTGCCAACGCGGTCGCCGCCGCGAACTTGATGATCGCGTTCGAGACGAAGCTCGCGATGGCGTCCCGGACCGCTCCGCGGACCACACCGACCGCCGAAGCCGCGACGGTCATCGCCTGTGCGGCGGAGGTCGCGTGGCTGGCGCCGCCCTTCACGACGTTCGAGAAGTCCTGCACTGCCTTGCGGTAGCCGTCGATCGCGGCGCCCTGGGCGGCACTCAACGTGTTGAGCGTGCTGGAGTACTTGTCGGCGGTCTCCTGCATGCGCTTGGCGATGTTGCTCCACGTCGCCGCCATCGCGTTGACCGCGTCCGGGTCTCCCGCCAGGAGATCGAGAGCCTCCTTGAGGAACCCGATGTGCTCGATCAGCCAGCCGATGCCGGCCGACAACAGGCTGCCGAGCGGGTCCGTCACGAACCCGAGCAGGTCCATGCCGAGTCCGACCGCGTCGCCGAGGACCGCGGTCCAGTCGCCCTTGACGCCGTCGTAGATCAGGTTGGCGGAGCTGGTGAAGATGCCTGCCGAGTCCCACGCCTGCGTCGGGCTGTCGAAGTTCGAGAACTCGGCCAGGCTGCCTGGGTCGAACCCCTCCGTCGCGTTGAGCGGGTTCAGCTCTCCGATGTTCTTGGGTCCGTCGTCGCTCACGGCTGTGCTCCGTCCAGGCCCTCACGCAGCTTGCCGAACATCTGGGCCATGGCTTCCTCGTGGTCGGCATAGGTCTGGCGCATGCCGGAGAACCTCTCCACCACGGAGTCGCCGGCCTTCTTGACGGTGTCGACGTACTCGCCGGCGTCGTCCGTCCAGTTCCGCATGATCTCGGCGAAGAACATGCCGACGACGCCCCACGCCTGCGGGTGGCCGATGTAGTCCGAAGCCGCGTCGGCCGCACCGGGGAGTCCGGCGATGAGGGCCTTCAGCTCGCGCTCGTGGGCTTCGAGAGCTTGCAGGTCGACCTGGAAGCCGGACATCACCAGCCACCTTCCTTCTTGAAGGGGTCGCGCTGGTCGTAGTCCGTGTCGTCGTCCTCGACCGGACGGCGCGCAGGCCGGGCAGGCGGCGAGGCGGGCTGGGTTGCCGCCGCGTCCTGCTGTTCCTCGTTCACCACGAACTGGCGCGGCGGCGCAGGCGCGTCGTCGGGCTCGTCCGGGACGTCGATCTTCGGGATCTGGGACTCGACGAACCGCATCGCGTCGCTGTTGTCGCCGATGACCGGCGCCATGATCGTGGTGATCTGGCCGACGGCCTGGGCTTGGGCTTGCTTCGCGGTGGACATCACGAGCGCGGCCAGGCGGTCTTTGGGCAGGTCGTCTGCCTTCGAACCGAACGACAGGCTGAGCAGCGCACCCCCGGCGCTGACGCTCACGGTCACGGCGCCGTCCGAACTGGACGCCGAGCCGGTCAGGTTCGCGATCTGGGACTTGGCTTCTTCGGCTCGTTCGAGCAGCGCGGCGGTGCGCTGTTCATAGTCCGAGAGCAGCCGGTGTGGATCGGTCAATGCAGGCCCCCTTGCACATACGTGAGGGGGACGCTACCGAGAGCGACGAAGGCGCGCTGGCGAAACGGGCCAGGTGGCGAACAGCGCTAGCTCTTCAAATTCGTCACCACGACCATTGCCACCATTTCGGTCACGCTGAAGCAGTCCTTGAGCTCAGGCGACACCGTGGTGTCGCCCACCACGGTCACGATCACCGTGGCCTTGGCCGACGCTCGGACGACCGTGCTGCAGACGCCCGTGCCGCCGAGTGCGTCGTAGCCGAACGCGGGATATCCGGCGACATCGGTCTCGCGGAACACCTTGGTGGTCTTCATGTTGTCCTTGCTGGCCTCGAAGGAAATTCCCTTCGTGTTCAGCCCAACGCTGTAACCGGGCATGACGACGTTCTTCTGGTTGAACGAACAACGTGACCCGCGATCCGTCTGCTCCGGCACTGGCGGCTCGAAGTCGCCGAGCCGGGTCAGCTGGGCTGGTGTGAGCACGGCGCACGGCGTGTCCATGAACGCGGTGAGGTCGAGGTTCGGCAAGGGCTTCGCACGGCCGGGAACCTCGGTCGCGCACCCGAGACGAGTGTCGCCAAGGTTGCGGAAACCAGCAGGACTCGCGCGGCGGAAATCAAGATCACCGAGGCAACATCTCACACTGAGTGATCTTGTGCGGCGGAATCCGTGAACTACGCCGGGCGGGGAGCGCCAGGTCCGAGCACGTCGACGGCCGCGAGCCAGGCCGCGCCCGCCGCGCCCTCGGTTGCCATGATCACTTGGGCGTTGCAGCGGGTGAGCAGTTCCTGCTTCAGGTGGATGCCGACCGGGGTCTTGATCAGCGAGCCGACGAGCACGATCGGTGAGGTGTCGGAGGGCTTGCGGACCGCGGAGGCGGTGTCGGCCAGCAACCGGGCCGCGGAACCCACGATCGCCAGGGCCTCCGGGTCGCCGTGGTGGTAGGCCGAGCTGACCAGCGGGGCGAACTGCGCCAGGGCGATGGGCGGGCGGGCGTTGACGGCGTTGATCAGCTGGCCGCGGTTGCGGGCGCCGGCTGCGGTCAGGACCGCGGTGGCCAGGCCTTCGAGGGGCGCGCCGAGGTCGAGCAGGCGCAACGTGGCGCGCACGGCTTCGCGGCCCAGCCAGAACGCCGAGCCGTCGTCGCCGATCAGCCAGCCGTAGCCGCCCGCCTGGCCGATCATGCGGTGGTCCGCGATGCGCCCGGCGATGGAACCGGTGCCTGCCACGAGAACTGTGCCGTCGGGGGAGGAGGTGCCGGTGGCGAAGGCGGCCTCGCAGTCGGTGATCACGCGCATCGGGCAGTGCAGGCCCGCGTTCTCCCACGCCTGCTGGAAGAGCTCGAAGACCGCGGGGTCGGCCATCTTCGAGGCGCCCGCCATGCCGAGGACGCCGGAACGGACCTTGCTGGTGTCGAGGCCGTCCAGCGCTTCCGTCAGGGCCTCGCCGATGTGCGCGGCGGCCACCGAGGGCGGGTGCGAGTTCGGGTTGGCGCCGCCCGCGACACCCTGGCCCAGGCGGGCGCCGTCGAGATCGAGCACCAGCGCCCTGGTCGACGTGCCGCCCGCGTCGAGTCCCACCACCAGATCCATAACGACCGAGTATGCCGAGAGTCGCTCACCTCGGGCACGCCCAACCGGGTGGCTACCGGACCAGCGCCCGGTTACCGCTTGCGTTGTGGTGGAACAACACCAACGATCCAGCAGGAACTCGATCACCCGGATGTACCACAGTGGACAGTGACGGAACGGTCACCTCGTACGAGAACACGGCAGACGGAGCAACGTCGATCAGTTCGTCGGAGTCGGCCGGCGCGGTGTAGCGGCCGTCGACGCCCACGGTGTAGGTCACCGGTCCGGCAGGAAGCACCGAACGCGAGACCGGCAGCACCACGACGTCGCTGTCGAACACGTTCGAGTCGAACGAGCCGTCCAGGCCGTTCAGCGGCTGCTCGTCGACGACCTCCTTCGTGCCGGCCACGACGGTGCGGGCCAGCCAGATGTCGGCGGTCACGTCGTCCTTGTCGTTCGTCGGCTTCACGGCGGTGGTGACGAAGTCCTTGCCACCCACCGAGAACTTCACCTGCGGCTTGGTGTTGCTGCCGAGGTTGGTCCAGGTGTCCCAGGTCGCGACGCCGAACGCCAGCAGATCCGGGGTCGCCGTCGCGCCGACGTAACGGAGGTCGCCGCCGCGAGCCGTGCGGTTGACGGCGCAGTTGTCCTGCACGTCCGGGCCGCACGCGGGCAGGCGGTCGGAGCGGGCGCCGAGCTGCAGCACGGTCATGCGCGCCTGGTAGTCCGGCTGGTCAAGGCCCTGACCCACGATCCGGCCGGACACCACGGTCAACCGCGACACCGGCTTCGGCGCCGCGTAGACCGGCACCCGCAGCGAGCGGTCACCCGTGAACATCACCAGGCCCGACGCCTCCGCCAGGAACTGCCGCCCCTCGTCCAGCTTCACCGTGGGGTCCGGGGTCTTCCGCAACGCCGCCGGGTTCGGGATCCGCAGCTGGAGGCCCACCGACGCCGAACCGCCCGGCGGCAGCACCACGTAAGGCGTGGTGACCTGGAAAGACACCCCTGGCACCGACGTGATCGGCTCGTACTGGGCGTGCAGGCGGACCGAAGTCGTTCCCTTGTTGAGCAACCGGATCGTTCGATTGCTCAGCAACGGCCCACCGACCTCGACCGTGCCGAACGACGCGTCACCGACAGCCAGCACGTCCGCGGACAGCGCCGCCAGCCCGTCCACCCGACCGGCGCCGACCCGCATCGGCGCCTCGCGGACACCGGCATCGGAGTGGATGACGCCGTCAGCGGTGTTCATCAGCGCGGCCTTGATCTCCGCGACCGTCCACTGCGGATGAGCCTGGCGCAGCAACGCCGCGATCCCGGCGACGTGCGGCGACGCCATCGACGTTCCACCCAGCGAGGCACCGTCGGAAGCCGTCCCAGCGGCGGCCGAGAAGATCGTGTCACCGGGCGCGGCCACCGAGATCGACGATCGGGACCGAGAAGAAGAAGGAGTCATCGTGTCCGCGATCGCCGGTTCCAACGACGGCACCGCGAGCTTCAAGGCAGAGGTCAGGTGCACCGAAAGCGTCTTCGCTTCCAATGCCGGGCGCAGAGCCCGAGAAGCCGCCGCCGTCAGCTGGAACGCCGGAATGTGCGCATTACCGGCGATCCCGGCCGCGAACACCGGCAACGAGGTCGGCAGCAGCACCCCGTCCGCCCCGGCCTTCCACGCGTTGTCGGTCCGAGCCCCGGAACCGCAGGCGCGCGTGGCGTCGTTGTCGTCCCACTCCAACCAGACGATCTTCCCGTGCAGGTCCTCGGAGATCGGCTTGCAACCGTCCACATCGGACGACAACCGCACCACGGGACGAGTGAGATCCATGGAGCCCTTGAAGTTGATGCTGTACTGCCCAGGCCACTGCTTGCCGTCGACCTCCAGCCCGTCCAGCATCGAGAACGCGTCGCGGATGTTCGCCACCGAGATCGCTTCGGGAGCGTTGCCCGGCGATCCGGCCACGTCGTAGAAGTCGCCGCCATTCCCAGCAGCGGCAACGACAACGACGCCGTTCTGCGTCAGCTTGCGCACGAACAGGGCATCGGGATCGTCCGAAGCGCCGAAGTCGCTGCCCAACGAAAGATTCACCACGTCGAGCCGGTCGGAGAAGTCCCCGTCACCGTTGGGGTCGAGCGCCCAGTCCAGCGCCTTCGCGGTGAGGTTCGTCCCGCCCTCGCACCCGAACACCTTCAACGCGTACAGCAACGCGTTGGGCGCGGTACCAGGCCCGATCTTCAGCGAGTCCAGGTCCACCGACGAGTACGACCCGCGGAAGGTCGAGCCGTCCGCGTTCACCCCGAACCCGGCCGCGGTCCCGGCCACGTGCGTGCCGTGCCCCTCGCAGTCCATCGGGTCGTCGTCCGGCTCCGGCAACGACCCGGGCTTCCCGGTGTAGGCGTCACCCGCGAAGTCGTGGCCCCCGACGACCTTCGCGGTCGGGTACGACCCGCCGCCGAAGTCCGCGTGGTGGTAGTCGATCCCGGTGTCGATCACGCCGATCCGCACACCGTCCCCGAAACGTCCGAACGACTTCCAGGCATCGGAGGTCCGGGTGAGACGGACGGCGTGCGCGTTGGTGAGCTTCTTCGGCTCCATGCGGTGGACCGCGCGAACCTCGGGCATGCGCGACAAAGCAGACAGGCGGGACTTTTCCGTCGACAGCACGACGCCGGGCACCGCGTTGGACGTTCGGGCAACTTCCCGGCCACCAGACCGGGAAACGACCCGAGCAGCCGTGACGGAAGTGCGCTCCTGGGCTGAACGCGCCTGTGTAACGCTCGCCGTGTCCACCGCAGCCGTCGAGGTCAGCTCCACGAAAACGGTTACGCGCTCGACTGGGCCGGATGGCGTGAGCAGTGCGCCCACCAGGAGTGATGCGGCCACCATCTTCATGATCAAAGCCTCCTAGTCATCGGACGACTTCACGTCGGGACCTAGACGAACGTGCCCTCGCGGGGCTATACATCCGATGTATTTCGTGCGGTGTGACCAGAGGAGGAACGGCCGTGCAGTTTTTGCGCCTGGGGCCGGTCGGTGACGAACGTCCCGCAGTGAGGACCGACGACGGGACGACATACGACCTCCTACCGATCACTCCGGACATCGACGGCGCGTTCCTCGCGAACGACGGCGTCAACCGCGTGCGCGCGGCGCTCGAAGCCGGCGAGCTCGAAGCGCTCAACGACGAAGGACTGCGGGTCGGACCACCGCTCGCACGCCCCGGCAAGGTCATCTGCATCGGCCTCAACTACCGCGACCACGCGGAGGAGACCGGCGCGGACATCCCCGGTGAGCCGGTGATGTTCCTGAAGACGCCCGACACCGTGGTGGGCCCGTACGACGAGGTGCTCGTCCCGCGCCGGTCCGTGAAGACCGACTGGGAGGTCGAGCTCGGCGTCGTCATCGGGCGCACGGCTCGCTACCTCGAGTCCGAAGAGGACGCTCTGGCGTGCGTCGGCGCGTACGTGCTCTCGCACGACGTCTCCGAGCGGGAGTTCCAGATCGAGCGCGGCGGGACGTGGGACAAGGGTAAGAACTGCGAGACGTTCAACCCTCTCGGCCCCTTCCTCGTGCCCGCCGACGAGATCGCCGATCCGCAGAGCCTGGAGATGCGGCTCTGGGTGAACGGCGAGATCAAGCAGAACTCGTCCACCAAGAACATGATCTTCCCGGTCGCGGAGATCGTGCGCTACCTCAGCCAGTTCCTCGTCCTTCGTCCGGGTGACGTCATCAACACAGGTACACCCGCTGGAGTGGCGCTCGGCCAGGCCGAGCCCAAGCCGTACCTGCGCGCCGGCGACGTCGTCGAGCTGGAGATCGAGGGCCTCGGCAAGCAACGTCAGACCCTCGGGCAGGCGTGACCCATGCCGAAGATCACCGCACTGGACGTGCTGGACATCCGGTTCCCGACCTCGCGCGAGCTCGACGGCTCCGACGCGATGAACCCGGACCCGGACTACTCGGCCGCCTACGTCGTCCTGCGCACCGACGACGGGCCTGAGGGCCACGGGCTCGCGTTCACCATCGGCCGCGGCAACGACGTGCAGGCGGCCGCGATCAAGGCGCTGGCCCCGCACGTCGTCGGCAAGGACGTGCCGGAGAACGCGAAGGGCCTGGCAGAGCTGTACTTCGAGCTCATCGGCGACTCGCAGATCCGCTGGCTCGGGCCCGAGAAGGGCGTCGCGCACATGGCGATCGGCGCGGTCGTCAACGCCGCGTGGGACCTCGCCGCCCGCCGCGCCGGGTTACCTGTCTGGCGGTTCCTCGCCCAGATGACGCCCGAGGAGATCGTCAGCCTCGTCGACTTCCGCTACCTCTCAGATGCATTGACGCCCGACGACGCGTTGCAGATCCTGCGCAAGATCGAGCACGGCAAGGCCGAACGCGTCGAAACCATTGCCCGCGAGGGATATCCGGCCTACACGACGTCACCTGGCTGGCTCGGTTACTCCGACGAGAAGCTCGCCGGACTGGCACGACAGGCCCTCGCCGACGGCTTCGACATGATCAAGCTCAAGGTCGGCGGCAGCCTCGACGACGACGTCCGCAGGATGAAGCTCGCCCGCGAGGTCGTCGGCGAGGACATCCGCGTGGCGGTCGACGCGAACCAGCGCTGGGACGTCGACACGGCGATCCGCTGGATGCGCGAGCTGGCGCCGTACAACCCGTACTGGATCGAGGAGCCCACGTCGCCGGACGACGTGCTGGCGCACCGCGCGATCGCCGACGCGCTGGCCCCGATCAGGGTCGCGACCGGCGAGCACGTGCAGAACCGCGTGGTGTTCAAGCAGATGCTGCAGGCAGGCGCGCTCGACGTGCTGCAGCTCGACGCCTGCCGGGTGGCGGGCGTGAACGAGAACATCGCGATCCTGTTGCTGGCCAAGAAGTTCGAGGTGCCGGTGTGCCCGCACGCCGGCGGTGTCGGGCTGTGCGAGCTGGTCAGGCACCTGTCGTTCTTCGACTACGTCGCGGTGTCCGGCGAGGTCGGCGAGCGCGTGATCGAGTGGGTCGACCACCTGCACGAGCACTTCCTGGACCCGGCCGTGGTCGAGAACGGCCGTTACCTGGCACCTGCCGAGCCGGGATTCTCCGCTCAGCTCAAGGAAGAGACGCTGTCCGACTACGTGTACCCGGAGGGTCCCGTGTGGACGGCACTGGAGGGCGAGAATGACTGACTTCGAAGGACTTGTCGCCGTCGTCACCGGCGGTGCGTCCGGAATCGGCCTGGCCACGGCGAACCTGCTGGCCTCGCGCGGTGCCACGGTCGTGGCGCTGGACCTCAACCCGGACGTGAAGGACCCGCTCGTCGGGATCCGCGCGGACGTGTCGGACGACGAGAGCGCCAAGGCCGCGATCGACGAGGTCGTGCAGCGGTTCGGACGGCTCGACGTCGTGGTGAACAACGCGGGCATCGGCTCGCAGGGCGATGTCGCGGCGAACGACGACGACGAGTGGCTCAAAGTGCTCAACGTCAACGTGCTCGGCATGGTGCGCGTGTCGCGGGCCGCGTTGCCGCACCTCAGGAACTCGCCGTCCGCGGCGATCGTCAACACCTGCTCCATCGCTGCGTGGGCCGGGCTCCCGCAGCGTGCTCTCTACTCGGCCAGCAAGGGCGCGGTGTACTCGCTGACGCTCGCGATGGCCGCCGACCACGTGCGCGAAGGCATTCGCGTCAACGCGGTCGCTCCCGGCACGGCGGACACCCCGTGGGTGGGCCGTCTGCTCGACTCGGCACCTGACCCGGCAGCCGAACGGGCCGCGCTGGAGGCACGCCAGCCGCACGGGCGTCTGGTCTCCGCCGATGAGGTCGCGGGTGCGATCGCCTACCTGGCGAGCCCGCTTTCCGGTTCCACCGCAGGCACCATCCTCGCTGTCGACGGTGGCATGTATGGCTTGCGCTTGCGTCCCAAGCAGTCATGAAAGGCAAATGACACGATGAAGCGTCGCAACCTCACCGCCGCGGTGTGCCTCGCGCTCGCCGGTGCACTCACACTGTCCGCCTGTGGTGGCGGGTCCACCGGGACCGGGAGCAGTGGTGTCGGCCCGATCGGCGCCGACCACCCGCGAGCCGACTCCGACTTCTGGAACTCCTACATCAAGTACTTCCCGGACAAGGCCAAGGATCTCGGCGTCAACCTGCTGAACCCCACCAACTCGCAGAACAAGGTGGAGACGCTGGTCGCGAACGCCCAGTCGCTGCAGTCGCAGGGCGCCAAGGCGATCATCATGGCGCCGCAGGACACCGGCGCGATCGCGTCCACTTTGGACCGCTTGGACAAGGCGAAGATCCCGGTCGTCACGGTCGACACCCGTCCGGACAAGGGCAAGACCTACATGGTCGTGCGTGCGGACAACAAGGCGTACGGCGAGAAGGCCTGCAAGTTCCTGGGCGACAAGCTCGCCGGCAAGGGCAAGGTCATCGAGTTCCAGGGCGCGCTGTCGTCGGTCAACGGCCGCGACCGCTCCGAGGCGTTCGCCGCCTGCATGAAGAAGGACTACCCCGGCATCACGGTGTTCGAGGAGCCGACCGACTGGGAGGGCCCGAAGGCATCGGCGGCCCTGCAGACCAGGCTCAACCAGCACCCGGACATCAACGGCATCTACATGCAGGCCGGCGGCGTGTTCCTCGCGCCGACGCTGCAGCTGTTGAAGCAGAAGAACCTGCTGGTCCCGCCGAGCGACCCGAAGCACATCTTCATCGTCTCCAACGACGGCATCCCGTCGGAGCTGAAGGCGATCCGCGACGGTGAGATCGACGCGACCGTCTCGCAGCCGGCCGACCTCTACGCGCAGTGGGCGCTCTTCTACGCGAAGGCCGCGGTCGAGGGCAAGACGTTCCAGCCCGGAAAGACTGACCACGACTCCACGATCGTCGACGTCGGCGGTGGCCGCCTGGAGGACCAGCTCCCGGCTCCGCTGATCACCAAGGAGAACGTGGACGACAAGGCGTTCTGGGGTAACCAGATCTGATGAGTGACTATGCCGCTGTCGCGCGTGGCGTGACGAAGAGGTTCGGGCGGACGCTCGCGTTGGACGACGTGGGCATCGAGATCCGGGCCGGTGAGTCGCACGCGCTCGTCGGTCGCAACGGCGCGGGCAAGTCGACGTTGGTCTCGGTGCTGACCGGCATGCAGGTGCCGGACGCGGGCGAGGTCAGCTTCTTCGGCGAGCCCGCGCCGCCCGTCGCCGACCGCGCGGCGTGGCGGCGTCACGTCGCCTGCGTGTACCAGAAGTCGACCGTCGTGCCGGAGCTCTCCGTCGCCGAGAACCTGTTCATCAACCGGCAGGACCTCGGCGGCGGCCTGATCAGCTGGAAGAAGCTGCGCGCTGAAGCTTCGGCTCTGCTGGAGACCTACGACGTCGCGGTGCATCCGGACGAGCTGGTGTCCGCACTGACGGTCGAACAGCGGCAGCTCGTCGAGATCGCACGGGCGTTGTCGATCGGCTCGCGGTTCGTGATCCTCGACGAACCGACCGCGCAGCTCGACGGCCCGGCGATCGAGCGGCTGTTCGACCGGATGAGGTCGTTGCAGGACAAGGGAGTGACGTTCCTCTTCATCTCCCACCACCTGCAGGAGGTCTACGAGGTCTGCCAGACGGTGACGGTCTACCGCGACGCGCGGCACATCGTCACCGCGCCGGTCGCCGAGATGTCCAAGCCGGACCTGATCGAGGCGATGACCGGTGAGGCCGGTGGGCTGAACGTGCCCAGCGGCGACGACCGGCCGTCGTCCACCGACGAGGTGCTGAAGGTGTCCACGCTCAGCGGGGACCACTTCTCGGACATCTCGCTGGCGGCGACGCGTGGCGAGGTCATCGGGCTCGCGGGCAGTGCGTCGTCGGGCAAGCACGAGTTCGCCGAGACCATCTACGGGCTGCGCAAGCCGTCCGTCGGCACGATCTCGGTGAACGGCTCGGCGGTGCGCGGCGGTGACGTCCCGGCGGCTTTGAAGGCCGGAATCGGCTGTGTGCCACGGGATCGTCACCACCAGGGGCTCGTGCTGGACCTGTCGATCGCGGAGAACGCGACGATGAGCACCGCGCACGCGTTCGTGTGGCCGTCGGCGCAGCGATCCGCCGGGTCGACTGCAATTGCTTCGTACGACGTGAAGGCCTCCGGGCCGGACCAGCCCGTGTCCGACCTCTCCGGCGGCAACCAGCAGAAGGTCGTGATGGCGCGGGCACTCGCCGGCGACCCCTCCGTGCTGGTGCTGATCAACCCGACCGCGGGCGTGGACGTGAAGTCCAAGGAGTCGCTGCTCGGGGTGGTCGACGCGCAGGCGCGCCGGGGCAAGGCGGCGATCGTCGTGTCCGATGAGCTGGACGACCTGCGGGTCTGCGACCGTGTTCTGGTGATGTTCCACGGTTCCGTCGTGCGCGAGTTCTCTCGTGGCTGGCGCGACCAGGAACTCATCGCGGCTATTGAAGGAATGAGCTCGGAATGACGAAGGCCATGACTCCGCCGGTCTCGGCTCCCACACCGCCTGGGAAGCAGAAGTTCCAGTTCGCGCGGTACCAGGACCTCGCGCTGGTCCCGGTGATCATCATTTTGTTGATCATCGGGGCTGTGCTGTCGCCGATCTTCCTGACGCCCGGCAACCTGATCGCGGTGCTCACGCAGCAGAGCGAGCTGTCGTTGCTGGTGCTGGGCCAGGCGATGATCCTGATCGTCGGCAAGATGGACCTGTCGCTGGAGTCGACGGTCGGTCTCGCGCCTGCGCTGGCGGTCGCGTTGATCATCCCCGCGGCTTCCGGCGGGCTCGACGTCGGCCTGTCCGCGTGGATGGCGCTGCCGTTGTGCCTGCTGATCGGTGTTCTGATCGGTGGGCTGAACGGGTTCCTGATCCTGAAGGTCGGGCTGTCCGGGTTCATGGTGACCCTGGGCATGCTGACGATGCTGCGCGGCCTGCAGCTCGCGATCACCGAGGGCAAGTCGCTGATCGACGTGCCGGAGTCGTTCCTGTACCTGGGCTCCACGACCTGGCTCGGGCTGCCCGCGGCGGTGTGGATCTGCGTTCTTTGTTACGCGGTGGGCATCTTCGTGCTGAAGTACCTGCGCGCCGGTCGTTCGTTGTACGCGATCGGCGGAAACTCCGAGGCCGCGCGTGCCGCCGGTATCCGGGTGGACCGCGTGGTGTGGACCGTGCTGATCATCGGCTCGGTGCTGGCCGTGGTCGCGGGCATCCTGATGACCGGGCGGCTGGGTTCCGTCGCCGCGACGCAGGGCGAGGGCATGATCTTCCAGGTCTTCGCGGCCGCGGTGATCGGCGGAATCTCGTTGCAGGGCGGCAAGGGCACGCTGTTCGGTGCTCTGTCCGGTGTGCTGATGCTCGGGCTCGTGGAGCAGATCCTGCGCCTGCAGGGTGTTTCCGGCTTCTACATCAAGGCCTCGTACGGTGCGGTGATCATCCTCGCCCTGATCGTGACCCGGTTCGCGACCGGTCAGAAGCAGGAGTGAGTCTTGGAGACCGTTGCGCTGCACACGCGTCTTAGGGCTGGTCGAGAGGCTGACTACGACCGCGTTCACGCCACCATTCCTGCGGAACTGGACGGCGCGTTGCGCGAGGCCGGGGTGCACTCGTGGCGGATCTGGCGGTCCGGCCGCGAGCTGTTCCACCTCGTCGAGGTGGACGACTACAAGGCGATGCGTGCGCATTTGGCTGAGCACCCGGCGAACATTCCGTGGCAGGCTCAGATGGCAGAACTGCTGGAGGTCGAGGACGACTACTCCGGCGTCGAACCCGATGTGCGACTCGTGTGGGAGCTGCCGTGAAGGTCGCTGTTTCTCGTCTGGGCTTCGGAGCCGCGCCGATCGGCAACCTGTACCGGGAGATCTCCGACGAGGAGGCTTTCGGGGCGGTCGAGGCGGCGTGGCAGACCGGGGTCCGGTACTTCGACACCGCGCCGCACTACGGACTCGGCCTGTCGGAGCGGCGGTTGGGCGTCGCTCTGGCAGGCCGTCCACGCGACGAGTACGTGATCTCCACGAAGGTCGGCCGGTTGCTGGAGCCGTTCGACGGTGAGGGCCTGGACGACGAGGGCTTCGCGGTTCCTCGGCATTTCCGGCGGGTGCGGGATTACTCGGCGGACGGTGTTCGGCGATCCATCGAGTCCTCTTTGGAGCGTCTCGGCACGGATCGGGTGGAGATCGTCTACATCCACGATCCCGATGAGTACTGGGACGTGGCCTTTGGCGAGGCCTATCCCGCACTGGAGGAGCTGCGGTCGCAGGGCGTTGTCGGTGCGATCGGCGTCGGCATGAACCAGTGGGAGATGCCGGAGCGGTTCGTCCGCGAGACCGACATCGACGTGGTGATGCTGGCCGGGCGGTACACCTTGCTGGAGCAGCCTTCGCTGGCTTCGTTCCTACCCGCGTGTGTTGAGCGCGGTGTTTCGGTGGTGGCCTGCGGGGTGTTCAACTCCGGGCTGCTGTCGAAGCCCGTGGTGGCTGCCGACGCCAAGTACAACTACGACGACGCGCCTCTTGAGCTGGTGCAGCGGGCTCGTGCCATCGCGGCTGTGTGCGAGCGGCACGGGGTGACGTTGCCGGAGGTGGCGATCCAGTTCGCCATGGGCCACCCCGCCGTGGTGTCGGTGGTGATCGGCTCTCGGACGGCTGAGCAGATGAACGCCAACGCTGCTTACTTCGCGGCTTCGATCCCCGAGGACCTGTGGGCCGAGCTGAAGTCGACGGGCCTGCTGGGTGCGGAGGTTCCGACGCCGTGATCATCGACGCTCACCACCACCTGTGGGACCTGTCGGTTCGCGACCAGGACTGGATCACCGATCCGCCGATGGGCGTGATCCGCCGGTCGTTCCTGGAGCCGGACTTCATCGAGGCGGCGCCTGAGGTTTCCGCTTCCGTCCTGGTGCAGACGGTGTGCGTGCCGGAGGAGACGCCGGAGTTTCTCGCGGTGGCGGCATCTTCGGACGTCGTCGGCGCGGTGGTGGGCTGGACAGATCTGACGTCTCCCGCCGTGGGTGACGCGCTGGCTTCGTTGACGGATGATCCGAACGGCTCGTGGCTGCGCGGGATTCGGCACCAGGTGCAGGGTGAGCCGGACCCGGAGTGGTTGTGCCGCAAGGACGTCTGGAACGGGCTCGCGGCCGTCGGCGCTGCTGGGCTGGTGTACGAGCTGCTGACGTTGCCGCACCAGCTGCCTGCCGCGCGCAAGACCGTGGCGGCGCTGCCTCAGGTTTCTTTTGTGGTGGATCACTGCTCGAAGCCGGCGATCGGGTCTGATCCCGGCGAGTGGGCCGAGCTGATTCGCTCGTTGGCGGCGCACGAGAACGTGACGTGCAAGCTGTCCGGGCTCGTCACCGAGGCTGACTGGAAGTCCTGGGACGTGGCCGCTCTACGGCCGTACTTCGAAGTCGTGCTCGACGCGTTCGGGCCGGACCGCCTGATGTTCGGCTCTGACTGGCCGGTGTGCCTGCTGGCGGCTTCTTACGGCGAATGGCTCGGGGCAGCTCAGGAGTTGGTGTCGGAGCTGTCACCCGACGAGCAGGCCGCGATCTTCAGCGGGACTGCTCGCCAGGTGTACTCGCTCTAGAACAGCGCCTTCAGCTCGCTGATCAGCTTCGGCGTGGCCCCGGCGAGCGGTTCGCGGACCGGGCCGGCGGGGAGGCCGAGCAGGTTGAGCGCGGCCTTGACCGCCACGGCGCCGGGCTCGCGGGTCATGATCGCGGTGATCACCGGCAACAGCGCCTGGTGGCGGCGCAGGGCTTCCTTGTTGTCGCCCTCGTCGTAGGCGTCGAGCATCGCCTTGATCTCGTTGCCGACGACGTGGCCGACGGTGCTGACCGTGCCGACGCCGCCGATCGAGTACAGCGGCAGGATCAGCTCGTCGTTGCCGGAGTAGAAGTCGAGCCCGGTCTCGGCGATGACCTTCGCCGTCGCCAGCAGGTCGACCTTGCAGTCCTTCACGCCGACGATCCGCGGGTGCTCCGAGAGCCTCAGCAGCGTCTCGGTCTCGATCGCCGTGCCGGTGCGGCCAGGGATGTCGTAGAGCAGCGCGGGCAGACCGGACGCGTTCGCCACCTGCCTGAAGTGATTCTCGACGCCTTCCTGCGTGGGCTTGCTGTAGTACGGCGTGACGACGAGCAGCCCGTCCGCGCCGTTCTCCTCGGCCTGCTTCGCGAGCTCGATGGTGTGGCGGGTGGAGTTGGTGCCGACTCCCGCGAGGACGTGGGTGTCGCCGACCGCTTCCTTCACGGCCTTGATGACCTGCGCCTTCTCGGCGTCGGTCGTGGTCGGCGCCTCGCCGGTCGTGCCGTTGACGACCAGCCCGTCCACGCTCTGCTTGTCGACCAGGTGCTGCGCCAGCTCCTGCGCACCCTTGAGGTCCAGGTCACCGTCGGGGGTGAACGGGGTGACCATCGCTACCAGCACTCGTCCGAACATGACTCAAGCGTGGCTCGGGTTTATGGAAAGTTCCAGTTAGAAGTTCTGCTCGGAACGTTAAGCTGAGCTTTGTGTTGGACGTTCGCCGCTTGCGGTTGCTGCACGCTCTCTCGGTCCACGGCACGGTCACGGCCGCCGCCGAGGCGCTGCACGTGACCTCTCCCGCGGTCTCCCAGCAGCTGGCTGCCCTGGAGCGCGAGGCCGGGGTCGCCCTGGTCGAGAAGGACGGGCGTCGGCTGTCCCTGACCCGCGCCGGGCACGTGCTGGCCGCGCACACGCAGCTGGTTCTGGACCAGCTCGCCGCCGCGGAGGCCGACCTGGCCTCGCTGCGGACTTCCGTGTCGGGCCTGGTGCGCATCGGCGCGTTCGTGTCCGTCGCCGCATTGCTGCCGCGCGTGATCCAGGTGCTGCGGTCGGCGCACGGGTCCGATGTGGAGCTTTTCGTGCACGAGATGGAGCCCGAGGCGTCACTGCCTGCGTTGCGGCGCGGGGACATCGACATCGCGGTCATCCACTCGTACAACATCATGCCGCGCTCGTTGCCCGAGTCCTGCGAGTCGTTCGAGCTGTTCGTGGAACCGGTGAACGTGGCGCTGCCTTTGTCGGATCCGTTGGTGCAGCAGGATTCCGTGGACTTGGCGCTGTTGGCTGACCGGCCGTGGATCATGCCTCGTACGGATGCTTCTTGTCACGAGCTGACGCAACGGGCGTGTGGTGCTGCTGGGTTCGTGCCGCGCGCACAGGCCTATTGCGATGATTTTGGGGTTATGTGCGGCCTAGTGGAGGCCGGGCTAGGGGTTGCGTTGGTTCCATCGGTTGCGCGGCGGCCTGGGGTGGCGTTGAGGCCGTTGAAGCAGCAGGTTTTTCGGACTGTGTCAGCGGTTGTGCGGAATCGGGCCGATGGACAGCCAGCCGTTCGGGTGGTCTTGGAGCAGCTTCGCCAGGTCTAGGCGCAGTGAGAATCTCAGATTCCAGATCACGCCGATAACGTCTCATTCGTGTCCGAACCCACGTTCCGGCAGCGGCGCCTTGGCAGAGTGCTCCAGGAGCTGCGGGAGAGGGCTGGCTTGAGCCAGAAGGACATCGCCGACCGGCTGCACTACAACATCGCCAAGGTCAGCCGCATCGAGAACGGACAGGTCCCGGACTACAGCGCGTTCGAGACGATGCTCGACTTCTACGGTGTGATCGCGGACGACGTCGCCCCGTACATCGAGATGTGGAATCTCGCGGTTGAGAAGGCCTGGTGGCACCAGTTCAGAGAGGAGGGGCGGGGCTACCTCAGCCTTGAGCACGATGCGATCAAGATCAGAATGGTGGAGCCCTGCTACATCCCTGGTCTGCTGCAGACCAGGTCGTACATGCGCGCCCTGTTCAGCGGTTCACGGACGCCACGTTCGAAGAAGTGGATCGAACAGCAGATCGCCATTCGTGAACGCCGTCAGCGGCGCCTTCACGGCGATGATCCGCTGCAGCTCCACGTGGTCATCGGCGAGGCGACGATGGTCCATGCCGATCGCAGACAGTTGTTGCATCTCAACGGCCTAGCCGAGCTGAACAACGTCACGATCCAGGTGCTTCTCGATTCCGCCGGCCTGCATGACGGGCACAACGGTGGGTTCACCGTGCTCGACTTTCCATACCCCGGCGACCCGCAGGTCCTGTACGTCGAGTACAGCCGAGGGTCGTTCCAGAGTGATGATCCGGCTCTCGTGCAGGCTGCTAGCCTCGATTTCAAGCACCTCTCGAAGCTGGCGTTGACCCCCGATCAGTCCGCCGCGTGGATCGAGAGGTTGGCTACCGAGAGGTAGGGACCGCTGTGTGGCGCAAGAGCAGTCGTAGCAACAACGGCGAAGAAAGCAACTGCGTTGAGGTTGCGCTGACCAGCTCCACAGCGCTCGTTCGTGACTCGAAGAACAAGGCTTCGATCGTCGCCGTGCCCGGTTGGAAGAGCTTTCTGGGTGCCGTTAAGCGCGGAGACCTAGGCCAGGTCTGAAAGCCACTGCTCGACGCCGGCCACGTGCACCGTGGACCAGCTGCGGGCGAGCTCCGGCTGGTGCGCGGCCAACGCGTCCACGATGGCACGGTGTTCGGCGACCGTGCGGTCCACGGCGTTCGACTGCGTGATGCCGCGCCAGATGCGGACGCGGACGGTCGGCCCGGCCAGCGTGTCGAGCAGCTGGGCCAGGTAGGCGTTGCCCGAGCACTGGGCGATGGCCCGGTGGAAGTCGAGGTCGTGCTCGACCAGTTCCTCCACCGACTTGGCGGACTCGGCGGCGTCGCACAACGCCCGGAGCCGCGCGATCTCCTCCTGGTCCACCCTTTGGGCAGCCATGGCGGCGGCTGCGGGTTCGAGGATGCGGCGGACCTGGAGGACTTCGAGGACCGAATCTTCGCCCCGGTGCAGATCCAGGACGAAGGAGAGGGCGCCGAGGAGGTCGTCGGCGCGCAGGGACGAGACGTAGGTGCCGTCGCCCTGGCGGACATCAAGTACACGAACGAGTGACAGTGCCTTCACGGCCTCGCGCAGGGAGTTGCGCGAGAGTCCTAGGCGTTCGGCCAGGTCAGCCTCACGCGGGAGGCGGTCGCCGGGCTTCAGTTCGCCCGAAACGATCATCTCCTTGACGCGCAGGATCGCATCGTCAGTGACTGCCACGGCACCCTCAACTCGTTGTAGACCTCGGATGTCTGAGGACCAGTATGCGCCACGGATGGTCATCTGCCGTGCATCGTCCGGCTATCCCGGTTCGAATGGCCGTGATTCACCGATTGGTATGTGAGATGGTTATCTCTTAACGATACGTGACGGGAACCCCTGTTGTCGCCATAATGGTCTGGACCATTCTAGGAGGGATCTTGGACGCCGTTGTCGCAGCACCGCGCGCTTTGCTCGGTCGCACGATCGTCGGTCCTGCCTCGGTGCGGATCAGAGATGGCCGCATCGTCGAGGTGACCACCGGTGAAGCACCGCCCGGCGCGGAGGTCCTCTCCGACGGACTGCTCACACCGGGGCTCGTCGACGTCCAGGTGAACGGCGCCGTCGGCGTCGACTTCGCCGAGGTGGATGCCGACAGCATGCGGTTCGTGGCGGAAGCCTTGCCGTCCACCGGTGTGACCCGGTTTCTGCCCACACTGATCACCGCGCCGGTGGACGTGGTCCTGAGGCAGGCACGGGCCGTGCTCGCCGCTTCGGCCGCGTTGCCGGACGGGGTCGGGGCCAGGCCGCTCGGCGTGCACCTCGAAGGGCCGTTCCTGTCGCCCAAGCGGGCCGGCGTGCACGATCCGTCGTTCATGGTCGAGCCCGGGCCGGACCAGATCTCGGCGCTGCTGGAGGACGAGACGCTCCGGCGTGCGCTCCGGATGGTGACTTTGGCGCCTGAGCAGCCCGGCGGTCTTGAGGCCGTGCGGCGGCTGGTCGAGGCCGGGGTGCTGGTTGCTGTCGGGCACTCGGATGCCACTGGTGAGCAGACCCGTGCGGCGGCTGACGCCGGGGCGCGGATGGTCACGCACCTGTTCAACGCCCAGCGGCCGTTGGGACACCGCGAACCAGGCGTGCCAGGTGTGGCCCTCGTCGACGAACGCTTCACGCTCGGCCTGATCGCGGACCTCGCACACGTCGGGCCTGACGTGTGCCGGTTGGTGTTCAACGCGGCCGGTGAACGAGTGGCGCTGGTGACCGATGCCGTCGCGGCGGCCGGGATGCCTCCTGGCCGGTACCACCTGGGTGGGGCCGACGTCCTGCTCACCGAGGACGGCGTGCCGCGGTCACCGGAGGGCACGATCGCCGGTTCGGCGCTCACCCTCGACCGCGCGGTCCGCAACATCGTCTCCGTCGGCGTGCCGATGGCGGACGCGCTGGCATCGGCCACGATCGTGCCGGCCGAGGTCATCGGCGAGTCCGGGCTGGGCCGCCTGGCTCCTGGCGCCGTGGCTGACCTCGTGTGGTGGGACGACAACCTCCGCCCCAAGAAGGTCTGGGTAGACGGCCAGGTCGTCTTCGACGCCGAGGCGCCCGCACCACGGGTCGCGGCAGGCTCGGCCTGCTCGGTGCGGCGCTAGTCGCCCGCGGCACGAGCCTTCGCGGCCTGCGCCTCGAACTGCTCCACGCGCTCGCGGAACTGCGCCA
>NZ_JBEXPJ010000050.1:0-50554 GCF_040611995.1 Lentzea sp. NPDC006480 | reverse complement strand
GGCCGCGTTGCCGGACGGGGTCGGGGCCAGGCCGCTCGGCGTGCACCTCGAAGGGCCGTTCCGAGCCGCGTGATCACGACCTTCATCTCCAGCTGCGCGAAGTGTTCGCCCAGGCAGCGGTGGATGCCGCCGCCGAACGCCTGCAGCGCCGCCGCCGGTTCGGTGAGGAACCGGTCCGGCCGGTACTCGCCGGGATTCTGGAACACGGCCGCATCCCGGTGCGACACACCGGGATGCAACATCACGGTCGCGCCGCGCGGTATGACGTAAGTCTCATGTGGAATGTCCACAGTGGCTTTGCGGGCGAGCACGGCGGTCACCGGGTGCAGCCGCTCGGACTCCTTCAGCGCCCGGCCGAGGAACGCCTCGTCGCCCACCCGCGCCAGCTCGTGCGGATGCCGCAGGAGATCGATCAACGCCCAGGCCAGATGCCCGGTCGTGGTCTCGTGCCCGACCCACACGAGCATGACCACGAGATCGACCAGCAAGTCGTCGTCCCGCAACGGCGCGTTCGCCATCAGCTCCAGGAAGTCCGGTTCCTCCGCCGGGATCGCGCGTCGCTCGGCCACCAGCGCCGACGTGATCCGCCGCAGCCGGTCGCGCGCACGGTGGCTCCGCAGCAGATGCGGTGCGGGCACCCAGCCGGGCAGCAACGGGTCCATGCCGCCCGCGAACGCCCGGAACTCGGTCAACAGCCCGCAGAACCGCGCGGCCGCGTCGTCGCCGAGGAAGAGCGACGTGGCGATCTCGATCACCAGCGGCCCGAGCAGGTCGGTCAGCTCGACCGTGCCGGTGTCCGGCAGTGAGTCGATGAGCGCGTTCGTCCTGCGGTCCATCTCCGCGACGTGCAGCCTGACCCGTCCGCCGGCGAACTGCGGCGCCAGCACCGCCCGTTGCCTCAGGTACTCCTCGTGCGGAGCGAGCCAGAACGTGTTCTGCCCGAACATGTGCCTGAGGAACCGGTAGGACTCGCGGATCGACAACCGCAGCGCGTCCGACTCGGCGTGGAAGAACTTCGCGTTGTCCTGCCCCAGCAACACGATCCCCGGCCCGCCCGGCAGCCGCACCGAGAACATCCGGCCGTGCTCGGCCTGTCCGCGCCGCACCAGCTCACCGGGGTCGCGCAGGAACTCCAGGGTGTGGCCGAGCAACGGGCGTGCTCCGGAAACCACGGGCGGCAGGGTCACCACCGGTGTATAGCGCCCCGATGATCGCCCGGCCAAGGAGTGGAACGGGAGCCGGTCGAGACGTGTGGAGTGCGTGTAGGGGCCGTGTAGCCCGCCTCCCCAGGCTCAGCGCCAACCACTCGACAGGGGAGACCAACCGTGAAAAGGATGCTCGTAGCGCTGAGCGCCGCTGTCATCTCGTTAGCGCTCGTTGTGCCTGCTTCCGCCGCACCGCCGACGCCCGCGTTCGGCGCGGCGATCGACAAGTACGCCACCTACGTGGGCCAGACGACGTGCGACCCGGACGCCAAGCCGGGCGTGGTCGGGTTCCGCGACCTGCTCAAGGCCGAGTACGGACGGGCCGACCTCGGCATGGTCCGTGCCTGCGACTCGGGCGGCCAGAGCGAGCACAAGGAAGGCCGCGCGCTCGACTACCCGTTCGACGCCACGAACTCCACCCAGGCCGCGCAGGCCGCCGATGTGATCAACTGGTTGCTCGCGACCGACCAGTACGGCAACAAGCACGCGCTGGCCCGGCGGCTCGGCATCATGTACATGATCTGGAACCACAAGATCTGGAAGGCCTACGAGGCCTCGTCCGGCTGGCAGGCCTACAGCGGAGAGTCGCCGCACACCGACCACATCCACTTCAGCTTCAGCTGGGCGGGCGCGCGCAAGCAGACGACGTGGTGGACCTCGGCGCGCAGCCTCTCCGCGGAGAGCGTGAACGGCGACCGCTACGACGACCTGCTCGCGGTCGGCCCGGACAACACGATGCGCCTCTACCCCGGCACGTCGACCGGAAAATTCGGGGCGTCTGTTGAAGTGGGACCGGGCTGGTCCGCGTCGTTCAACCGGATCGGCGTGGGCGACACGAACGCCGACGGCTTCGCGGACATCATCGCCACCGACACCGACGGTTCGCTGCACTACTGGCACAACTCGGGCCGCGGCACGTTCACCAAGCTCGCCAACTCCGGTTCCGGGTGGCAGACGCTGGAGTGGTTCGCGGTGCTGGACGTGAACGGCGACAACCGCGCGGACATCGTCGGCCGCGACGGCGGGCGGCTCTACTGGTACCCCGGCGAGGGCTCCGGCAAGTTCTCGGCGCGGATCTTCATCGGCGAGGGCTGGGCGTCGTTCCCGCGCTTCGTCGGCGGGGATGCTGATGGTGACGGCGACGGCGACCTGTGGGGCGTGAACACGGCCGGTGAGCTGTTCTTCTGGGAGGGCAACGGAAACGGCACCTTCTCCAGTGGGCGTCAGGTCGGTGCCGGGTGGGCCGGGTTCTCCGGTCTGAACGTGCTCGACGTGAACGGTGACGCTCGCGCGGACATCGTGGCGGTGCGGTCGAGCGACTCGACGTTGTGGCGGTGGGGTGGAGAGGGCGACGGCACGTTGTCCACGGCGGTGCAGGTCGGCTCCGGGTGGAGCGGCTTCCGGCCCGCCTTCTACTAGAGCTCAGATCGTTGGGTGGCCTGCTCACAGGGGTGATCGGGCCACCCATGACCAAGGTGAGCCATCAAATGGGTGAACCTGATGCTTCGTCGTAACGAGCAACGGCCGCATTTCGACCAACGTGTCGTCGAACACCGTCATTGATGACAGCAACAGAGGTGACCAATGAGCCTGCTTTCGTTCCCGGTCATCTCGTCGTCTGGCGTGCTTGTAGCGCTGGTTACCTACATCTATCAACGTCGAAAGTATGCCAAATCGGTAACGCGAGCTCTCGGACTGGAGAAGTTTCCCACTTACGTTGTTCGAGGTGTGGGTTACCGACTTGCAGCATATTTGCGTCCACGCCTTGCTGCGAGACTGAGCCTGCGTGACTTCGCGATCAACCGGCTGGCTGCAAGCTCGGCAAAAGTGATGGTTCCGGCCGCAATTCCGGTCGAGTTGAACCTTGACCGCATGTTCGTTCCGCTCACGGCTGTTTCCTCAGAGCATGGAAGGGTGTCGGCCGTTCAGGTGGCTCACGGTGACGAGTATCGACGGGTACTTCTTATCGGAGACCCTGGGTCCGGAAAGTCGACGCTCGTCAAGCGAATATATCGAGACATCTGTCAAATCGCAATCATTGCCAGGCAAATTGGACGAATTCCAGTTCTCATCGAATTGAAGAACCTCGATGTGCGCACCGGGGTCGAGGGCGGTGCTGAGCGCCGTAGTCTTCTTGATATTGTCAAATCGCATGTCACATCGGTTCAGGCGTACTCTGGCGAGGATCTATTCGAATCGTTTTTGAACGATGGCCGGGTTACGGTCATGCTTGATGGCCTGGATGAGGTCAAGACAAGCGATTTCGACAAAGTGTCGGAAGACATAAGTTCTTTTTGTGAGGAGCTCGGGCGCAGAAACCCAAAAAATCAAATAGTGCTGACCACCAGGCGCCAGCTGTATGTCAATCTTCCGGAGGAATTTTCTTCGAAGTTCGAATCGCATCTCACGCTGGAGCCGTTTACTCCTGATGATATGTACGAGTTCCTGAGTAAGTGGCCTTACAAGTCTCATCCACATCGCGAGTTGGCTAGAATATTTGCCAACCTTTCAGCGCAACCAAATATTCGGAGTATGTGCCAGACGCCGCTCATCCTTGCGATGTACGTGGCTACTGATCAAATAACGGGTGGTGAGGAGCTCCCTGAAACGCGACCGGATTTCTATAGGGCTGTCACCGATGAACTTCTGGTTCGGCGTCGTGGGCGTCAGCTCGGATTGACTACCGGCTTGAATCTCCTGCGCCGGAACCGTCAGCAGATTCTCGGTCGACTTGCGCTCGAACACTTGCTCGATGGGAAGCAGTCTCGTAATACCTTACGCTTCGACGCTGCAGTGCGGATTATTAAGGAGGTCAACGAGGGAATCTCGGATTTCGAGGCTGGCCGTCTTTTGCGTGAACTTTCGCGTGACACGGGATTGTTTACCGAGGAGAAGCGAGAGGAAACTCTCAGATTTGTTCACCTGACTTTTTGTGAGTTCCTCGCCGGCCAGTTCATCGCGCAGGGTGCCGTTTCTTCCTGGTGCACAATTACGTCCAATGTGGAGAATGGCAATGAGGCAATGGACTCGAGGCGGGCCGTAGAAAGATTCTCTGAGGTTATAGTCTTTGCAACCGCCCTTGAGGATAATAGACACATACGGAGAGAAAGGGTTCGGTGGGTTCTTGAGCACGGTGGCTGGGATCTGGCTTTGCGGGTGATATTGGATACCCAGCCGTATGATGACGGCTATGCAGTCGACAAGTTGATGGAAATAGCTGAATCGGTCGCCCGCTTCCATTCTAGTGATAGAAACGAGCAGTGGTTTCACCTGCTTCGCCAGGTAGCGGTTGTTCTGCGAGATCGCGAGCTTGTTGACGGGGCGACAAGCGATGTGCAGACTAACTATCTCGCAAGGTTCTTCATGCAGGCGGCAAATGAGTCCACCGCCGAGCTCAAGAACCTTATTCTGCCATATCTCAGGCTAGATCCTGCAGGGGCACTTCAGTTGATCTATTCAATGGGTGAGGGCGCGGTTTCGGAATACTCGCCACTTCTCATCAAAGCGCTTGACGAGCCTGCGGTTCTAGCTCACGCATTGGCGCAATTCTCCATTGCTGAAGAGGGCGCGAGGACGTGGGGTCGAATCCTCGCTCTCGGGTCCATTCATCATAGGAGCGTACTGCGGCGTCTTCGTTTGATGCAGGTCGAAGAAATACTGGAACGCAAGGCTTCGGCTGCAGCCGGACGCCGTAATGGTTGGCATCGTTGTTGGCTCACTCGGGGTAGCGTATTGGGGGAGGTTCTAGAGGCGGGGATTGCATGGCCAGGAAGATCGGCCCTCTTGGCGGCAACTGCCACTATTTCTCCGCGAAGAAATAGAGCTACCGACATGTTGGCATGTGTATCGATAGGTGCGGTCGTTGGTGCAGTTCTTACTTCGGTTGCAGTGGCCGGGGTGGGATACCTTCTAGCCCCTATGCCGATTGTGTATGCATGCTTAGTCGCTGTTGGCTTGACACTGTCTTCGATAACCGTTTCGGCGTTTCAGAGAAACAGCTGGTGCGGGACTAAATCTCTTTTGCGATACTATGATTCGACTGCCTCTCGAGTTCACTCAGAATCCGCCTCTGCTATTGTTTCGATGGCGGCTCGAAACCCCTCCGTTTCTACGCTTCAGCTCATGCGTATTGCGCGAGGTGAACCGCATCCGGAAGGAATCCGCTTCAGCTGGCGGGAGCGTTTTAAGCTCGCCCTGCCGGCAGAGACAATCATTTGCGCGAACTCACGTATGTCGTTAATTAGGTACATGACGCCGTATCTTCTCATGGCGGACCTGAATGATTCGGAACTGAGTGATTGAACCTCTCTCGTGTCGAGAAAGTCAGGCCGTGTGCTCCATGACCATCATCGCGGTCGTGCCCGGCTCGAGCGCCTTGCAGATGTGCGGCAGATCCCCGGGATAGACGATGTAGTCGCCGGGCCCGAGTTCGACCGGGTCCTCGGCGAGGCCGGCCAGGCAGCGGCCGGAGGCGACGACCATGTGCTCGACGCTGCCGGGCACGTGCGGCTCGGACTCGCGGGCGCCGCCGGGTTCGAGGGCCAGCCAGTAGATGTCGTGCTTGGTGCCCGGACGGCAGGCGGCCAGCAGCGTGGCGGAGTAGTGCGCGCGCTCGGAGTGGATGACCGGGCCCTCGCCGGCTCGGATCACCTGGACGCGCGGGACGGCGGGTTCGACCAGGCGGCTGAACGGGACGCCCAGGGCGACTCCGAGGGCCCACAACGTCTCCACGCTCGGGTTGCCGGCGCCGGATTCCAGCTGGGAGAGCGTGGACTTGGCGATTCCGGCCTTGCGGGCCAGGTCGGAGAGCGACATGCCGGTGCGGTCGCGCTCGCGGCGGAGGTTGGCCGCGATGAGGTCGAGTGGTGCGTTCGACACAGAAGTCCATCCGTTCGGCTTGACGAACACCCGTTCAGGTGTTCATCGTAATGGGTGATGCGTTCGATATGGCGAACCCTTGATGCTGTGCTTCTGCGTGACGTGGCCGCAGTCGCATTAGGTGCCGCGGTGACCGGCGCTTCGTTCGGCGCGATCTCGGTGGGCTCGGGCCTGCCGTGGTGGATGCCGGTGCTGATGTCGCTGGTGATCTTCGCGGGCGGCTCGCAGTTCATGGCTGTGGGCATCGTCGCCGCTGGTGGCAGCCCTGCCGCTGCGGTGTTGGCCGGCCTCGTGCTCAACGCGCGGCACCTGCCGTTCGGGCTGGCGATCGGCGACGTGCTGGGCAGGAACCCGCTGGCCAGGATCGTCGGCAGCCACCTGCTGATCGACGAGTCGACGGCCTTCGCGATGGCGCAGAAGGATCCCGCGAGAGCGCGTGCGGCGTACTGGGCGTGCGGCGTGTCGTTGTTCTTCAGCTGGAACGCCGGGGTGCTCATCGGGGCGCTCGCGGGGCAGGCGATCGGGGATCCGGCGACGTTCGGGCTGGACGCGGCGTTCCCGGCGGCCATGCTCGCGCTGACCCTGCCTGCTTTGAAGGACGCCTCGACGCGCAACGCGGCGCTGGCCGGTGCGGCGATAGCGCTCGCGACCACGCCGTTCCTGCCCGCGGGTGTGCCGGTGCTGCTCGCGCTGGCCGGGTTGCTGGTGTTCAAGACCAAGAAGGAGGAGCCGTGCCCGTCGCCGCAGTCCTGATCCTCGCCGCCGGCACGTTCGCGATCCGGCTGGCCGGGCCGCTGCTCAGGGACCGGTTCACGCTGCCGGAGAAGGTCCGCGAGCTCCTCTCGGCGTCGGCCACTGTGTTGTTGTTGGCGCTGGTGGCGGTGTCGGCGCTGACGAACGGGAAGCAGTTCGGCGGCTGGGCGCTGGCGATCGGTGTGGTGGTCGGCGGGCTCGCGGCGTGGCGGAAGCTGCCGTTCATCGCGGTGATCGTGCTGGCTGCGGCGACCACGGCGGGGTTGAGGCTGATCGGTGTCGCGTGAAGGGCTGTCGTTCGTTCTTGGGGGCGGTTGAGCGTGCCGGAGTGGCGATCATGGCCGGGTTGGGGCTGATCGGCGTGGTCGCTCGCTCATGGGTCGGCGGCGAGGCGCACTCGGGTGGCATGTGGGGGTGCGATGCCCTCGCAATAGGGGGCTGATGGGCGACAGGCCTCAGATGGACCCATGGCTGCGAAACCTGGACTGGTCGGGCGGGACCGGGAGACGACTCGGCTGGCGGGTGCGCTGTCGGCGGCGGCACGTGGCGACGGGCATCTTGTGGTGGCGACCGGGGGACTGGGGGCCGGCAAGACGGCGCTGCTCACCGTGGCGCGGGAGCTGGCGGCGCAGCGGGGGTTCACGGTGCTGGCCGCGCGGGGGAGCTATCTGGAGCGCGAGCTGCCGTTCGGGCTGGTGAGCAGGCTTTTCGTGTGCGTGCAGCCAGGGGACGAGGTGCAGCACCTGCCGCGCATCGCAGCCGCGCTGGGGCAGTCGGACCAGCTCGCCGAACCGGGGCCGGTCACGTTGCCCGAGCTGCACGTCCTGCACCGGGCACTCGCGCGCATGGCCGGCGAACGGCCCGTGGCGATCGTTGTCGACGACGCGCAGTGGGCCGACCAGCCTTCGCTGCAGTGGCTGAGCACGTTGCCGCACCGCATCGAGCACCTGCCGGTGTTCGCACTGGCGGGGATCGGCGCGGGCGAGGTGTGCACCGGGCCGCAGACGCTCGAAGAACTGCTCGCCGCGAGCACCAGCGAGATCCGGCTGGACGAGCTGTCGTTCGACGGCGTGCGCGCGCTGGTCGAGCAGGAGCTGGGGCGTCGGGTCGACGACGAGTTCGTGACGCTCTGCCGCACGCAGGCAGGCGGCAACCCGTTGCTGCTGCTCAACCTGATCCGCGCCTACCCCGGTGCGACCGCGCCGGCGTTGCTGCCCACGGTCAACGTCCGGCTGCGCCGCCTCGCCCCGCACGCCCCCGACGCGCTGCACGCGCTGGCCGTGCTGGGTGGCGAGGTCACGTTGCCGCGCGTCGCCGAGCTGATCGGCACCGAAGCGTGCGAGCTCGCCGGAACGATCGCCTCGCTGCACCGGATGGGCTTGTTGAGCGCGGCCGGATCGCTGGTGCATCCGTTGGTGCGCAACACACTTCGCGAAGAACTGACCATCACCGAACGCCAGGACCTGCACGCTGCCGCGGCCCGGCTGCTCACCGAGACGGGCGCGTCGGCCGAAGCCGTGGCCGAGCACCTGGCCGAGACTCGGCCGCTGGGCGAGGAGTGGGCGACCGAGGTGCTGGTGTCCGCCGCCGGACGGGCCCGCGCGCGCAACCGGGTCGTGGACGCCGTCCGGTATCTGCGCAGGGCGATGGACGAGCCGGGATCTCAGGATCTGCTGGCGGAGCTCGGTGAGGCGGAGTCCTATGTGGATGTTCCGGCCGCCGTGGACCACTTGGGCGAGGCCGATCCCGCGCACCCCGCGCTGCCGGGGCTGCTGGCGTTGCTGGGGGAGGAGCCGGAGTTCGAACCGGACGCGGTCGGCGACCCGGACGTCGTGCCCACCACGCCATCGGAGTTCGAGCCCTACCTGCGGGCGATCACGCTCATCAGGACGCGTGGCGAGCTTGCGCCCGCTTATGCCCGTGCGGACCGTGCGTTGACCATCGCACGCAGGTGGCAGCACCGGCCGTGCGTCGCGGCGGCGCTCACGGCGCGTTCGGCCTGCCTCAGGGATCTTGGACGACTGGCGGCCGCGGAATCCGATGCGCGGGAAGCACTGGCGATGCTCGAAAGCTGCGGGGCGGCGCGCGTGTCGACGCCGACCTTCGCCGCGCTGACCGAACTTTCGCTGGCCCTGCTGGACATGGGTGATGTCGAGATGGCGGCGCAGGTGTTCGAGGTCGTGCCCGGCGAGGTGCCGGATCTGTTCGGCGCACCGGCACTGCTGGCCGCGCGCGGCAGGGTGCGGATCGCGGCCGAGCGGCGCAAGGACGGCGTGCGTGACCTGCTGGACTGCGGCGAACGACTCCGTGCGCGTGGTTGCGACAGCACGTCGTGGCGGCTTCCTCTCGGAGGCGACCACCTGGTCGCGGAGGAGTTCTTGGCGCGCGCAACGGGCGCGGTGCTGCCGTTGGCGGCCGTGTTGCGGGAACAGGGTGTGCTCAGAGGCGTGGAAGGCATTGCGCTGCTTGAAGAATCGGTCGGTCTGCTCGCTACGACGAACGCGTTGCTCGAACGAGCCCGCAGCCACTTCGCGCTCGGCCGCGCGCTGCACCTCGCCGGACGGGTCAAGCCCGCCCGCGCCGAGCTCAGGACAGCCGTCGATCTCGCGGACGACTGCGGCGTCGAGGACCTGGCCGAGGAGATCCGGCAGGAGCTGGCCGCCGGGCCGGCTGGGCTGACCGAGTCCGAACGCCGGGTCGCCGCGCTGGCGGCCGAGGGGAAGATGAACCGGGAGATCGCGGCCGCGCTGTTCGTGCAGCTGCGCACGGTCGAGATCCACCTGACGAAGGTCTACCGCAAGCTCGGCATCGACGGCCGCGACCAGCTCGCACCCGCACTCCGGCTCGCCGGCTAGCGGGCTCGGCAGCACACCGAGCCCGCCACACCGCTAGCGCTGCAACGTGAGCACGCCCGGCTTGTACGGCAGGAGGCCGTAGTCCGTGCCGTCGGAACCGGGGTCACGTCCCTGGTAGAGGAACTGCAGGTTGCAGGGATCGACGGTCTTGGTCTGGTCCGGGTTGGCGCGCACCAGATCGCCGTGGCTGATGTCGTTGGTCCACGTGGCGCCGCTGTTGGCCTTGCCGGCGAACGGGTTGCTCTCGGTGTCGGCCTGCGGGGTCCACGAGCCGTTCAGGCTGGTGGCGGTGAACGAGCGGAAGAAGCGTCCCCTCGCCCCGCGCGCCTCGACGATCATGAGGTACTGGTTCTGGTCCTTCACCTTGTAGACCTCGACCGCTTCGAACAGGTTGGCCTCGGTGTCGCTCATGATCTTCGTAAAACTCGCGCCGAAGCTACCGGGGAAGTTCCCGATGGGCATGCTCGCGCGGTAGATGTTGCCGAGGTCGTCGGCGAAGAACAGGTACATGTTCGTGCCGTCGCCGATGATCGTCTGGTCGATCGGCGCTCCCTTGGCGAGGGTGCCGGTGAACAGCTGCTGCTGCGCGGACCAGCTGTTGGGGTCGGCGGGGTTGGTCGAGGTGCGGTAGGAGAAGGTGTCCGGCCAGCCCCACTGGTAGGCGAGCACCCAGATGTTCTTCGGGGCGAAGTAGAACAGCGTCGGCGCGACGGCGCCGAACGACATGGAGTTCTGGGTGGCGGTGCCCATGTCGGACCAGTTCGTGAACGGGCTGAAGCTCGTCGACTTCCAGGCCGTTCCGGTGTCGTGCGTCGTGGCGTAGACGAGGTGCTGGCCGTTGTAGACGACGTTGGTGAAGTCCTTCAGCGACACCCAGCCCGACTTCGGGTTCGCGAGCGGGCCGGTCGACGTCCAGCGGTACGTCGACGGCAGCGCGCAAGTGCCGCCACCTCCGTCGACCCGGACGAGCTGCCACTGCTGGTTGCTGCCGTTCCAGTCGCTCCACTGCACCACGGCGGCGCCGTCGGCGGCCGAGGCGCCCTGCACTTCGACCGCCTTGCCGCTGTTGCGGTTGAGCAGCCGGACGTATCCGCTGTCGGAGTCGGCGAGGCGGAACTGCTGGTTGGCGCCGCCGTTGTCGGTCCACTGCACCATGGCGGCGCCGTCGGCGGTCGAGCCGCCCTGCACGTCGGCGACCTTGCCGGAGTTCCGCACGCGCAGCTTGTAGTAACCGCTGCCGGCGTCCACGAACTGGAACTGCTGGTTGCTCGCGTTGCTGCGGGTCCACTGGATGAGGCTGCCGCCGTCCGCGGTGGACGCGCCGTTGACGTCGAGTGCCTTGCCGCTGCTGCGGTTCAGCAGCACGTACCAGGCGGAGGTGTCCACCGTGGCGGCCGAAGCCGCTGTCGGGACCACCGTGAGCAGCCCGCCCACGACCGCCATGGCGGCCGCCGAGGCCAAGCCGGACCGCCACCGGCGACGCCATCTCGTGCTCGCAAACCCAACCGGCATGGCAGCTTCCCTTCGTCAGGAGCGAAGTGTTAGCGCTAACATCTTCCGAGTACGACCAGGGCAGGAACTTTGGGGTGTGAGGTCGTAGAGACTGTGAGCGATAACATCCATCGCGTCAAGATGTAACCGGCAAGTAACATGACCGGCCGGTCGGGTCTGCGGGTCTGCCTGAAAGGACCGGGATCAGTGCTTGCGAACGTGCGAGAAGAGCAAATTCGTATGAACCTCTGTCACCTCTCGGCGGCTCGTGAATTTGTCGAGCACAAGCCGTTGCAGATGGCCGACGTCCGATACCGCGACATGCACTAGGAAATCTTCCGGACCTGTCACGTGGGAGAGCGCAAGAGTTTCGGGCAACGACAGCACATAAGCCATGAACGGGTCGACGATCTCCTTGGTGTGCGGACGGATCTTCAGCGCCAGCATCGCCTGCACATGCCGTCCGAGCGCGCCCAGATCGACCTCGGCGTGATATCCGGTGATCACCCCGCGCTCCCGCAACGCCCGGTGCCGCACGACCGCCGTGGACTGCGCGACGTTCACGCGTTCGGCCAGGTCCTTGTTCTGCAGCCGCGCGTCCTTCCGCAACTCCCGCACGATGGCCTCGTCGATCGAATCCAGCACGGCGAATCTCCGTTCCATCGAATCCACTGCGGTTCAGCGACCGTTCTGACGAGGAAGTCTCCACCATTCCGGCCATGACGCGCATCGAGACCATCGCAGTGCACGGCGGCCGCGACGACCTCGCGGAGCTCGGCGTGCACGCACCCCCGATCGACCTGTCCACCACCTATCCCGTGCCTGACCAGGCACTCGGCGGGGAAGCACTGGGTGTGTGGGCCACCGGCGCCGCACAGGCTTCGTCGCCCGTGTACGCGCGGCTGCACAACCCGACTGTGGCGCGGTTCGAGCAGGCGCTCGCCTCGCTTGAACACACCGAGACCGCGGTCGCGTTCGGCAGTGGCATGGCCGCGGTGGCCGCGGTGATCCAGGCAGCGTGCGTGATGGCCGGAAAGCCGCACGTCGTGGCCGTGCGACCGCTCTACGGCGGCACCGACCACCTGCTGTCGTCCGGTCTCCTGGGCGTCTCCACCACCTATGTCGAAGCAGGCCTGGTGTCGTCCGCGATCCGGCCGGACACCGGGCTGATCGTCGTCGAGACGCCGGCCAACCCGAACCTGGACGTCGTCGACATCGAGCACGTCGTCCGCCAGGCCGGATCCGTGCCGGTGATGGTCGACAACACGTTCGCGACCCCGATCCTGCAGAACCCGGCACTGCACGGTGCCTCGTACGTCCTGCACTCCGGCACCAAGTACCTGGGCGGGCACGGCGACGTGCTCGGCGGCGTCGTGGCCTGCTCGGATGTGCTGGCAGCGGCGTTGCGGCAGGTCCGGATCATCACCGGCGCGGTGCTCCACCCGTTGGGCGGCTACCTGCTGCATCGAGGCCTTTCGACGCTGCCGTTGCGCGTCGAGGCAGCCTCTCGAAGCGCTTCGATCCTGGCTGCGCGGCTCGCTGAGCACGACGCCGTGGAGTTCGTGCGCTACCCGTCCGCGTCGGTGCAGATGCGGGGGACCGGGGCCATGATCGCGTTCGGCGTGCACGGGGATCCGACGTCGATCGTGCGGCGGCTCCGGTTGGTCACGCCGGCCGTGTCGCTGGGCTCCGTCGACACCCTGATCGAGCACCCGTCGGCGCTCACCCATCGCCTGGTACCCGGTGAAGAACTGCGGGCATCGGGAGTTCCGGACAATTTGCTGCGCATTTCAGTCGGACTTGAGCATGTCGAGGACATTTGGGACGACCTGAACAACGCCCTGTGTGATGTCGCTTACGTTAAGCCTTCCCCAGGTGATTACTTGGTGATGACCGCCACTCACTAAGGTCCCAACGCATCAGCGCGTCGGGGCGCGGGAGGTTCCGACGCGAGCATTTTTCCGTTTTCGGAAGGAATCTCCTCGTGAGTTCTGTGGAAACTGATGCGGACGGCTACACCAAGTCGCTGAGCAAGCGTCAGGTGCAGATGATCGCCATCGGTGGCGCGATCGGCGTCGGCCTCTTCCTGGGCGCGGGCGGACGCCTCGCCACGGCGGGGCCGTCGCTGATCCTCTCCTACGCGGTGTGCGGCATCGCGGCGTTCTTCGTCATGCGCGCGCTGGGCGAGCTCGTGCTGCACCGCGCCGTCGCCGGCAGTTTCGTGGAGTACGCCCGCGAGTTCATCGGCCCGTGGGCGGGTTTCGCGTCCGGCTGGCTGTACTGGCTCAACTGGGCGATGACCGGCATCGCGGAGATCACCGCCGTCGCGATCTACATGCACAAGTGGTTCCCGGACATGCCGCAGTGGATCACCGCGCTGATCGCACTGGTGGTCCTGGTCGCCATCAACATGTTGTCCGTCAAGCTCTTCGGTGAGCTGGAGTTCTGGTTCTCGGTCATCAAGGTCACGGCCATCGTCGTGTTCCTCGTGACGGGCATCGGCCTGGTCATCGGGCACGCCGACATCGGCGGCAGCACCGCCTCGGTGTCGAACACCCTGGGCCACGGCGGCCTGTTCCCGGCGGGCTTCGGCGTCGCGCTGATGACCCTGCAGGCCGTGATCTTCGCCTACTCGGCCATCGAGCTCGTCGGCATCGCCGCGGGTGAGACCAAGGACCCGCAGAAGATCATGCCGCGTGCCATCAACGGCGTGGTCTACCGCATCGCGATCTTCTACGTCGGTTCCGTGCTGCTGCTGACGATGCTGCTGCCGTGGGACCACTACACCGGCACCGAGTCGCCGTTCGTGACCGTGTTCTCGGCCCTGGGCATCCCGGCGGTCGGCGACATCATGAACGCGGTGGTTTTGACGGCCGCGCTGTCGTCGTGCAACTCGGGTCTGTACTCCACCGGCCGCATCCTGCGTTCGCTGGCGCAGAAGGGCGAGGCGCCCGCGATCACCGGCAAGATGAACTCCCGCCACGTGCCCTACGGCGGCATCCTCTTCACCGCTGTCGCCTACGTCCTCGGCGTGGTGCTCAACTACGTCGTCCCGAAGGACGCGTTCGACATCGCGATCGCCATCGCGTCGCTGGGCGTCGTGTCGACCTGGGCCACGCTCATCATCTGCCAGATGCGGTTGCGGCAGAAGGCTTTGCGCGGCGAGATCGAACGGCCGTCGTACCGCATGCCGGGCGCGCCGTACACGGGTTGGCTGACGCTGGCGTTCCTCGGGCTGGTGGTCGGGCAGATGGCGTTCTCGTCCGGTGACGCCGAGCGGATCGCGTTCTGGTCCATCCCCGGACTCGCCCTGGTGCTGTTCCTCGGGTGGCGCTTCGTGAAGTCGCGCCAGCCCGTCGGACCGGCGCAGGAGCAGCTCGTCTCGGTCGACTGACCCGTCGACCGGTGATGATCACGAGCCGTCCCCTCACAAAGGGGGCGGCTCGTTTCTATTGTGCGGCCCCAGGTCCGGCGAGCACGTCGACGTCGTTGGCGTGCATGGGTTTGCCGCAGTTCGCGCAACACAGATCCACGTTGCTGATCTCCCCGCACGCGTGGTGGCGGTAGAGCACGGGCGGCCCCGCCTCGCCCGCGAGCCACTTGTCTCCCCACCCGACCATGACCATGAGCAGGTCGACCAGCTCCGTGCCCTTCGGCGTGAGCACGTACTCGTAGCGCGGGCGGTTGTCGTAGGGGCGGCGCTCCAGCACGCCGTGGTCGACGAGGTGGTTGAGGCGCTCGGTCAGGACCTTGCGGGAGATCCCGAGGTCCGCCTGGAGCTGCTCGAACCGGCTCATGCCGACCCACACGTCGCGCAGGATCAGCGGCGACCACGGCTCCCCGATGACGTCGAGCGTGCGCGCGATCGAGCACGCCATCTTGCTGAAGTCCGTCCTCTGCATGCCCCGAGTTTAGCGCTTGGGGTTCCCTTAGGGAACTAAAGACTGCTAGGGTTCCCTCAAGGAACTCAAGGAGGCGATCATGGGCAAGGTCATCAGCGCTCACTCGGTGTCGGCCGACGGGTACATCACGGGCCGCAACCCGAGGGCGGGACACGGGCTCGGCGACGGCGGGATGCTCTTCGACTGGTACTTCGACGGCGACACCCCGAGTCAGGTGTTCGACGGCTTCAAGCTCAGCTCGGCCAGCGCCCCGGTCTTCGACTCGCTCGCCGCACGGGTCGGCGCGGTGGTGACCGGCCGCAACACCTATGAGGACTCCGAGCACTTCGGTGGTGGCAGTCCGCATCCGAAAGCGAAGATGGTCCTGCTCAGCCACCGTCCGGCGCCGGAGCTCACCTCTCGCCAGACCCTCGCGACGAACGTCGAGGATGCGATCAAAACGGCTCTGGAACTGGCTGAGGGCAAGGACGTCGGCCTGATGGGCGGCGGAGTGCTGGCGTCGGCCCTGGAAGCGGGCCTCGTCGACGAGGTGATCCTGCACCAGGTCCCGATCCTGCTCGGTCAAGGACGCCCGTTCTTCCAGGCGCTGCCGAAACACATCAACCTCAACCTCGTCGAAGTCGTCCCCGCGCCCGGTGTCACGCACGTCCGTTACGAGGTGCAGCGATGATCGACGCCGACCTCCGCCGCGTGCTCGACGGCACCTCGCTCGCCCACCTCGCCACGCTGCTGCCCGACGGGTCGCCGCACTCGGTGCCGTTGTGGATCGGCACGCACGGCGACCACATCGCGATCATGACCGGTCCCGGCAGTCAGAAGGCCCGCAACCTGCGCCGCGACCCGCGGGTCGCGATCTCCCTGACGGAGGCGGACAACCCGTTCCAGCCCGTCATCCTGCGCGGCCGGGTCGTGGAGTGGCTGGAGGGCGACGCCGCCTGGGAGGTCGTCGACCAGATCGCCGAGAAGTACATCGGCGGGCCCTACTCGCGTGCCGAGGAGCGGGTGGTCGCGCTGATCGAACCGGGACTCAAATAAGCTGGTGGGCATGGTTGTCGCTGCCCCGCTCGTCATCGGAGTGCTCGCCCTGCAGGGCGACGTCCAGGAGCACCTGATCTCTCTCGCCAAGTGCGATGTCACCGCACGGCCCATCCGCAGGCCCGAGGAGCTCGACGAGCTCGACGGCATCGTGATTCCCGGGGGCGAGTCGACGACCATCTCCAAGCTGCTGGACAACTTCGAGCTGCTCGAGCCGTTGCGCGCCAAGATCGCTCAGGGCTTCCCGGCGTACGGGTCGTGCGCGGGCATGATCCTGCTGGCCAACAACGTGCTCGACGGCCGCGAGGACCAGCACCAGCTCGGTGGTTTGGACGTCACCGTGCGGCGGAATGCCTTCGGGCGGCAGGTCGACTCGTTCGAGACCGACCTGGACCTGGCCGGCGAGACGGTGCACGCCGTGTTCATCCGTGCGCCGTGGGTGGAGGCGGTGAGCGAGGGCGTCGAGGTTCTCGCTACGGTGCCCGTTACGGCTGAGGCGGGCGACGCCGCCGGTAGGATCGTCGCGGTCAGGCAGGGCAACGTGCTGGCCACGGCGTTTCATCCGGAGCTCACGGGGGATGAGCGCGTCCACCGCCTGTTCGTGGACATGGTTCGTGGTTTGACTGGTTCGGAGGAGAAATGAGCGGCCACTCCAAGTGGGCGACCACCAAGCACAAGAAGGCCGCCATTGACGCCAAGCGCGGCAAGCTCTTCGCGCGGCTGATCAAGAACATCGAGGTGGCGGCCCGCACCGGTGGTGGGGACCCGGATGGCAACCCGACGCTGTACGACGCGATCCAGAAGGCCCGCAAGAACTCGGTGCCGCTGGACAACATCGAGCGCGCCCGCAAGCGCGGCGGCGGCGAGGAAGCCGGCGGCGCCGACTGGCAGACGATCATGTACGAGGGCTACGGCCCCAACGGCGTCGCGGTGCTCATCGAGTGCCTCACGGACAACCGCAACCGTGCCGCGACCGAGGTCCGCACGGCGATGACCCGCAACGGCGGCTCGATGGCCGACCCGGGCTCGGTGGCGTACATGTTCAGCCGCAAGGGCGTCGTGATCGTGCCGAAGGCGGGCACGTCCGAGGACGACGTGATGCTGGCGGTGCTGGAGGCCGGTGCCGAGGAGGTCAACGACCTGGGCGAGGCCTTCGAGGTCGTGTCCGAGGCCGGTGACCTGATTCCGGTCCGCAAGGCGCTGCAGGAGTCGGGCATCGACTACGAGTCGGCCGAGTCGAGCTTCCTGCCGTCGGTCAGCGTGCAGCTGGAGGTCGAGGGCGCGAAGAAGATCTTCAAGCTGATCGACGCGCTGGAGGACTGCGACGACGTGCAGAACGTCTTCGCGAACTTCGACGTCTCCGACGAGGTCATGGCCGAGGTCGGCTGACCTTCCACTGCACGAACGCCGGTCACGCACGCGTGGCCGGCGTTTTTGCATTTCTAGAGGTCAGGCCATGCGCGTTGCAGCCGGGCGAACGCTGTGGCCAGTGCTGCGGGCGGGTCGGGTTCTGTGCCGGCCAGGTCGGGGATCTCCAGGACGTACCGGGCGAGCTGCCTGATCGAGAACTCGTCGGCGTTGGTTTCGTCGGCGATGACCTGGGCGAGCGCGGTTTCGCAGCTGACCCACAGCGACCTGGCGTAGGCGCGCAGGGCTGGAGTGGCGACCACGAGGTCGGCCAGCCGGGTGTCCTGCCGGGCGGGGTCGGGGTCGAACGGGCCGCGCGTCGCCAGGAAGTCGTGCAGGGCCTGGAGGATCGAGACGTTCGTCGGCCGTTCGCGGATGGCCGCCGTCAGCGACTGCTCGCGTTCGCTTCGGTCACCCAGGACGAGAGCTTCCTTGCCGCCGGGGAAGTGCACGAACAGCGTCGACACCGCCGTGTCGGCCGCCGCGGCGATCTCCGCGACCGTGACCTGGTCGAACCCGCGCTCCAGGAACAGCTCCCGCGCCGCTGCGGCCAGAGCTTCCCTGGTGGCGGCCTTCTTGCGTTCACGGCGTCCCATGCCCACGAGCATAGCCGGAATCACTCCGAAATCGGAGTCACTCCGGTTATGGTGGTGTCATGACTACTCGCTGGAACGTTCACCGGCTGCCGCGCGCCGAGGGCAAGACCTACCTGGTCACCGGCGCCAACGCGGGCATCGGCTACCACGTCGCCGAACAGCTCGCGACGACTGGCGCCACCGTCGTTCTGGGGAGTCGGAGCGCCGCGAAGGCTGACGACGCGATGGCGTCCATCCGTGCCGTGGTGCCCGATGCGCGCCTACGGCACCTACAACTGGACCTGTCGGACCTCGCCTCGTTGAAGACCTCGGCTGATGAGTTGGACAGCCTCGACGCGGTCGTGTGCAACGCCGGTGTCCAGATCGACGACGCCGACCTGATGTACGCCACCAACCACCTCGGCCACTTCGCGCTGGTCCACTGGCTGATGCCACTGTTGGTGGGAGGCCGTGTGGTCACGACCGGAAGCTTCGTGGGCAAGGACGAGCCGCCCAAGGACGCCTATGCCAGGTCGAAGCAGGCGCAGATGCTGTTCGCGTTCGAGCTCGACCGGCGCGTGCCCGAGGTGATGAGCGTGGTCAACCACCCCGGCGGCGCGCTGGACTCGCTCACGCCGCCACGGAAGTTGCTGAGCTTGCCCGCGGCACTTTTGTTGCAGGGCAAGGACGCCGGTGCATGGCCTGCCGTGCGGGCGGTGCTGGACCCGGACCTTCGAGGCGGCCAGATGGTGGGTCCGCGGGTGTTCGGGCTTTGCGGAGAACCTCGGATCGAACCCGTGCGGGGTCAGCTGGCGGACGGCGAGCTGGCTGCCCGCGTGTGGGAGGAGAGCGTTGAACTCACCGGCGTCGAGCCACGGTGTCCTTGAGGAAGGCGGACCACGCCGCTGCCGAGACGGTCAGGTGAGTGGCCGGAGCCTTGCTGTCGCGGATGCCAACGCCGTGGCCGACTTCCACACAGTTGTTGCCATCGCCGCTGTAGCTGCTCTTGCGCCAGGCAGTCATTCGAGGCCCTCCAGAATGCTGTTGATCACCGCCCTCGATTGTTCCTCATCGAGGGCGACGGCAGCGAGCGCCTTGAGGACGTTCTCGTAGAGGTCGACCGTCTCTTTGTCGTCGAAGAACAGACAGCACCGCAGGCTCTCGACGTAGACGACGGGCGGGTACTTCGGGAACTTCATCAGGCGAAAGTCGCCGGAAGCACCCGCGTGGACGCCGACCGACCGGGGCACGATCCGGATGGAGATGTAGGTCCGCACTGACAGCTGCAAGAGGCGAACCAGCTGGGAACGCCACACGTCGAGACCGCCGACCGGCAGCCACAGCGCCTGTTCGTGCACGTAGAAGGTGAATGTGCGGCGGCCTTCGAGGATCTCTCCTCGCGCGGCCCTCGCGGCGACGGTCTTCGCCATGTTCTCGGCCGACACCGTTTGAGCCTCGGCGGTGACCGCCTCGATGTACTCGTGGGTCTGCAGAAGGCCTGGAACCAAGATCATCGACCAATCGATGATCTCGTTGGCGTCTTTCTCCTGCTCGATCAGCGTGCGGACCTGGTCCGGCACGCCGTCCTCGGGCATCTGCAGCCAGACGTTGCCCGACTCGCGGAACAACTCCATCAGTCGCTCGTGTTCGGCGAGGGGTGCGCGGCAGTACGCGAGCAGGGTGGCGACCTCCAGTTCGGTCACGCCGCCCTTGCCCGCCAGCAGATCCGAGATCTTGGCTTCCTGCCAGCCGAGCAACTCGGCGAGCCTGCGCTGGGTGAGCCCCGTGCGTTCGATGATCGCGCGGACACCGTTTCCGAACTCGCGCCCCACCACGCTGGATTCTCTTTTGGGCATGGAGGAAAGCTAGGAGCCGAACCGGCGCGGGCTCCATCGTTTCGCTTCAAATCTGCCTGAAGGTGGGAGCCTTGGAGCTGCTCTAAGTCGTAGGGTGGAACCCGTGCTTTCCGACGAGGACATCGAACTGCGTGCCCGGCTGCTCTCCGCCGCCGACCGGCACGGCCACACCAACATCATCGTGAACCCCGACGCCGAGGGCCCGGGATATGTGTTCTCGGTGGGGGCGTGGCGGCGGTTCGGCGTGGCGGAGGCCGTGGTGATCGGGCTGCCGCAGGGGATGGGCGAGAACCTGATCAACATGTACGTGGTGCGGGCCAGCAACGGGGAGAGGTTCGTGCCGGGGAAGCTGTACCACAACTTCTTCGACGGGGTGCCGGTCACGTGCGAGCGGGTTTACAAGGGTTTCTACCCGGAGTTCTTCGGGAGTGCGTACCTGCTCTACGACGGGTCGGAGTTCGCGGCGATCCAGCTCATCGTGCCGACGCCGCAGGGGCAGTGGCCGTGGCAGCCCGATGCGCCGGCCGGGTTCCACGAGCACCAGATGATCCTCACCGAGAGCGGGTTGCCGGAGAGCTGGACGCCGGGGGTCACCGGGCCGTGAACGTCCACATCGGACCGATCACCGCGGAGCACGCAGGCGAGGTCCTGACGATCCAGCGCGCCGCCTACCTGGAGGAGGCCCGCCGGTACGGGGCGTGGGACTTGCCACCCCTCGTGGAAACCCTCGACGAGATCACCAGGCACCTCAAGGACGGCACGCCCGCGCTCGGAGCGTTCGACGGGCCGAGGCTGATCGGCTCGGTGCGCAGCAGGATCGAGCACGACCGCATGGAGATCGCCCGGCTGTCGGTCGCGCCGGACATCCAGGGCGCGGGCGTCGGCAGGCGGCTGCTCGAAGGCATCAGCACACTCGCGCCCGCGGAGGTAAGAGTCGTCTGGCTCTTCACGGGGGCACAGAGCGACGGGAACCTGAGGTTCTACGAGAGCGCCGGATTTGTCCGGACCCGGGAACACGAGGACGCCGTCGGTATCAGGTGCGTCACTCTGGAGCAGAAGGTCACCTGACGTTCAGAGCTCGGTCACGCGCGACTGGCAGGGTTCTGAAGCGGTCCACCCATGACCAACCACCGGTGCGGACGTCGATCACACGTCGGCTGATCCGTCCGGCACCCGCCAGCCCCGGCGCATCCGGCGCCGGGGCTGGCGCTGTGTTGGGCAACCCCCCGGAGACCAAAACGTTGTCCGGAGCACGTTGTCCGCTCAAAGCGCTTCGACACCGGACAACGATCTGCCTGTAGAAAGGCTCCTGCGGCCGGCCACTCCGGGGGGATGTGGCAGACCGCGACCGGGGGAGGAGCGCCCCGCCTCGCAGGAGGCAGAGGGGGATGCGGGACGGGGCGCTTCAAGTACTCAGCTCAAGACAGCTCAGTTCTCGTTGAGGAACTTCTGGGCCAGGGCCTCGCCCTGCGACGTGGCCTTCCCGTGGTCCTCGATCGGGGACACCTTCGAGTTCTTGAAGTAGATGTAGTGCACCGGGCCGTCGGTACCGCCGTTCTCCGGGTTCGGGTTGATGCCCAGACCCACGGCGGTGGCGTACGAAGCCTCACCGATGATGTTCGTCGGGCCCGTGTCGCCGACAACGGCGTACTCGACCTTGTTGTTGTAGATGACGGCCACGACGCCACCGCCCTGGATGCCGAACTTCCGGTAGTCCCACGTGCCGCTCGCGGACGGCACCACCACGTACGGGAGCTTGTCCGCGACCAGCGGCTTGCCCTTCGAGTCGTGGAAGGCGGTGTCCGGTTGGAACCACGGGTCGGTGTTCTTGTTGCACTTCGACGTGACCTGGCCGTCGCAGTCGACGTCGAGGTCGGCCTTGTACCAAACGGCGCCGTTCTTGCCGCAGACCGGGATGTTCGCGGACGTCTCGGTGTCGCTGCGGTACTTGCCGTTCGAGATCTGCGAGCAGGACGTGAGCTTGGCCAGCAGCTGCGACGCGCTGGGACCGGCGGCCTGGGCGGCAGGGGATGCCAGGACGGAGGCCACGAGCGCGGACACGGCGAAAAGCCCTGGGGCGAGCTTGCGCATTGCCACCTCTTTCGACAGGTAACTTTCCTGACTAAGGGCGGCGGTGGCACTACTCTGCGCAACTTAAGCAACATGCGTCAAGGGGCTAGGGCTTACGTCCCAGCAGTCCTATTAGTCGTGTTTGGTCATCTGCGTCCGGCGCGACCGGTACTGGTGAGTCGAACATCGAAGTTTCGCCCCATTGTTCGATGTTTCGCTCCACGTACGCCAGGACCGTTGAGGCAAGGTCCGGGTCGAGCCGCTCGTCGGCTCCGATCGAGCGCGCCAGATCCCACGCGTGCACGGCGAGGTCCGTCGTCATCTGCCAGCAGTACTCCTCGGCGTCGATCGACCCCCACGACACGCTCACGGACTTGGCCAGCGCGTCCGGCTCCAGCCACGCCTCGCGCGCCGCCGCGGCCGCCACCACCCAGGACACGAGCGGGTCGTCGCCCAGGTTGTCGTGGTCGAACCGGTCCCCGACCTGTTTGACGGTGCACCCGGCGAGCAACTCAGGGGCCCAGAGCTGTTCGTAGACCAGATGTCCGACGAGGTCTCTGACGGACCACTCCCGGCAGGGCGTGCCGAGCACCCACTGCTCCGGTGCGATCGCTCGCACCCGCCGGTCGAACTCCGTCATGGCCAACCCGTGCGCCTGGATCAAGTCCATCCCAGCAGTGCATCAAATCCCGCTCAATCGCGCACCCCGGCATGAGAGTTGGGCCACTCGGACGCAACCCTGATTTCTAACCGTACGAGCGTTCGGCGTAATGTGCACCGATCCGCCGTGACATCGTTGACACGAGAGGACGATGGCCGTGAGCGCCCCTAGCGCCAGCATCTCCGAGCAGGACAAAGGCTTCTTCGGGCACCCCCGGGGCCTGTCCACGCTCTTCTTCACCGAACTGTGGGAACGGTTCTCCTTCTACGGCATGAAGGCCATCCTCGGCCTCTACCTGTGGACAGCTGTCGCCGAAGGCGGCCTGGGCGTCGACAAGGCGCTCGCCCTGTCGGTCGTCGCCATCTACGGCACCGCGGTCTACATGTCCGGTGTCGCCGGCGGGTGGCTCGCGGACCGCGTGTTCGGTGGCCAGCGCGCCACGTTCTACGGCGGCGTGCTGATCATGTGCGGCCACATCGCCCTGGCGCTGCCCATCGGCATCGCGGGCGTGTACCTGGGCCTGATCTTCATCGTCCTCGGCACCGGCCTGCTCAAGCCGAACATCTCGACGGTCGTCGGTGGCTTGTACGAGCAGCACGACACGCGTCGGGACGCCGGTTTCACGGTGTTCTACATGGCGATCAACATCGGCGGGTTCGTCTCGCCGTTGATCACCGGCGCGCTCGCGGACGGCGTCGGCTTCCACGCCGGCTTCGCGGTCGCCGCGGTCGGCATGGCGCTCGGCCTGATCCAGTACCGCATCGGCCGCAAGAACCTGCGCGGATCCGCTGCCGTGGCGCCGAACCCGTTGCCCCAGGCCGAGAAGGGCCGCGTCTACGGCCTCATCGCCGGTGTCGTCGTCGTGATCGGCGCGCTGGGCGTGGTCTCGTACCTGCTCGGTGGCGTCGAGGGCGTCATCCTGATGATCAGCATCATGTCGATCGTCCTGCCGATCACGTACTTCACCGTGATGCTGCGCAGCAAGAAGACGCTGCCCGTCGAGAAGCCGCGCGTGCTCGCGTACATCCCGCTGTTCATCGCGGCGGCCATGTTCTGGCTGATCTTCGAGCAGAGCGCGTCGGTGATCGCGGAGTTCGCGGACTCGCACGTCGACAACCACGTGTTCGGCTGGGAGTTCCCGGTCGCGTGGTTCCAGTCGATCAACCCGATCATGATCATCGTGCTGGCGCCGGTGTTCGCGTGGCTGTGGCTGAAGCTCGCCGACCGCGCGCCGTCCACGCCGCGCAAGTTCGCCGGTGCGCTGGTGCTCGTCGGTCTGTCGTTCGTGCTCATGTACTTCGCGAGCAACTCGGCCGCCGACGGCAAGGTGACGCCGCTGTGGCTGGTCGTGATGTTCCTGATCATGACCTGCGGTGAGCTCATGCTCTCGCCGGTCGGCCTGTCCGTCACGACGAAGCTGGCGCCCAAGGCGTTCGCGTCGCAGACGATGAGCCTGTGGTTCCTCGCGGTGTCGGCCGGTACCGGTGTCGCGGCGCAGCTCGTGAAGTTCTACACGACGAGCCCGTCGGCGTACTTCTTCACGCTCGGCGGCGCGGCCGTGGTGCTCGGTGTCGCGCTCGCGGTGGCGGCTCCGGCGATCCGGAAGCTCATGTCCGGCGTCGAATAAAGCCTTGGAAAAGGGCGAGAGGGAGGCCCGTCGCGGCGGCGGTGCGGCGGGTCTCCCTCTCTGCCTTCAAGGATGCACTACGGAGATGTGTCATTGGGGCACGAACATTGCTCCAGCCGGGTGAAGTCGAGCACGTGCTGCGACGAATTTCGCCCCACGTCAGCTCTAGTTCACCGCCAGTGATCGTTTGGTTTCGTTCGCTCGCACCGGAAGTCGCAACGCGCCGCGAATCAGCTTCGACCGCCGGCGCGCCACCGGACCGTCCGGCGCGAGGTTCGGGAACCGCTTGAAGAGCTCGTGCAACGCGATGGCGCCTTCGATCCGGCTGAGGCCCGCGCCGATGCAGTAGTGGATGCCCGCGCTGAACGCGAGGTGCTCGCGCGCGTTGGACCGCGTCGGGTCGAACTTGAGCGGATCCTGGAAGACGCGCGGGTCCCGGTTGGCCGCCGCGAGCATCAGCATCACGGGCATGCCCTTGGGGAGCGAGACTCCGGCCAGTTCCAGGCGTTCCCTGGGCCAGCGGATCGTGTACTGCACGGGCGGGTCGAGCCGCAGCACCTCCTCGACGAACCCTTCGGCGTACTCGGGGCTCTGCGCGAGCGGTGCGACGGTGTGCGGGTTCTCGAACGCCTTCAGGACGCCGTTGCCGATCAGGTTGACCGTCGTCTCGAACCCGGCGAACAGCAACAACCCAGTGGTGGCAACGAGATCCTCGCGGCTGAGGTCCGCGTGCTCGGTGACCAGGTAGCTGACGATGTCGTCCTTGGGATTGCGGCGGCGCTCGTCCATCAGGCCGTCGATGAAGTCGTTGTACTCGATGATCGTGTCGTGCAGGTTCTTCAGCTGCTTGTGCGACCACACGCCGTCGAGCGTCTCCGCGAGCGCGCTGCCCCAACGGGCGAAGGTCGGCTTGTCGTCGTCAGGGACGCCCAGCAGGTCCGCGATGACCTGCATGGGTACCTGGGAGGCGAACTCCGTTACGACGTCGAAGTGCCCGTCGAGTCCGTCGAGGTATTTCGCGACGATCTTCTGGATGGACTCGGTGCGGTCCTTCAGCGCGCGGGGCGTGAAGAACGGCTGGACGAGCTTGCGCAGCCGGGTGTGGGTCGGCGGGTTCATCATCAGGAACGAGTCCTGCACCGGGTTGACGATCTTCTCGCCGTCCTTGACCAGCGTGATCGGCACCATCGACGCCTCGTCGAACGTCATCGTGAGGAACCGGCCGTCCCGCAGCACCGAGTCGCAGATCTCGCGGGACGTCGTGACGTACGCTCCCATCCTGCTGCGGACCATGTCGCCCTTGGCGCGCACGGTCTCGTACATCGGGTACGGGTCGGTGTGCGGCGGCGACGTGATCACCTTGGCGTACGGGTCACCGATGAGCGCATAGCCGCGCAGGAGTGTGCGCACTGCGAAGAACTGGGCGGCGGTCTTCAGCGTGGACATGGGTCCACCCTGCGGCTTACGTGAAGAAGCTTCAAGAGCTCCGACGGTGCCGGCGCACGGTTTCTTCGACGAGGTCGAGCACCGGTTCCATGTCGTCCGCGGGCAGGCCCATGGCGAGGTGCGAGACCAGGCCTTCGAGGACCAGCTCCAGGAAGCTCGTCAGGACGGTGACGTCGACGTCGTCGCGCAGGTTGCCGGCTTCGCGCTGGCGGATGAGGCGCTGGCGCGTGGCCGCGGTGAGCTGTTCACTGCGTTCTGCCCAGCGTGCCCGGAAATCGGGATCGGTGCGGAGCCTGCGGGAGACCTCCAGGCGGGTGCCCAGCCAGTCCGCGGCGTGCTCCTCGGTCCGCTTCTCCGGTTCGTCGAGAAGGTCGCGCATGACCTGGACGAGGCCCTGTTCGGCCACCACGTCGGCCATGCGCAGCGCGTCGTCCTCGGCGAGTGCGAGGAAGAGCGACTCCTTGTCGCGGAAGTGGTGGAAGATCGCGCCACGAGAGAGCCCCGTCGCTTCTTCCAGACGGCGTACCGTGGCACCCTCGTAGCCGTGGCGCGCGAAGCAGGCACGCGCACCGTCGAGGATCTGACGGCGGCGGGCGTCGAGGTGGTCCTGGCTCACCCTGGGCACCTGTAGATGGTCGCAGGGCCGGGGCGGGAAATCCAATCCGTACGTACGGATTGGACGGCTCCATCAGTGTGATCTTCCTGGGCGGTCTTCCCGGGGGATCCTCAGCCATGATCCTTTCGTGTGGATCATCGGCCGGGCCTGTGCCGACGTGCGCGCTCCCACCAATAGTCTGCTCCGCCATGGAGACGCAGGAGATCGTCAAGCTGTCGGCGCTCGCGGAGCGCCTCGGGTGGCAGCGACGTGAGTCCACAGGCGTCCACCTGGTCGATCTGCTCGTGAGCCGCACGGTCGCCGATCTCATCGCCGCACTGGCTCAGAACCGGGACCTGTAACGGACGGTGTCACGGCCTCCGGTAAGCGCTTTCCCGCACTTCGATCCGGGGATTGACAGAGGTTGTCATGCGATGGTGTGATCTGCGCGACAGACAGGAAACTTTCTATTCAATAAGTGAATTCCGCCGCCGCTAAGAGTGATCCCCCTACCCGTCTTGTGGGAGGCACAACAGTGGCACCGAGTAGAGGTCGGGCGTTACGCGCGCTCGGCACGATGGGTGTTGCGTTCGCGACAACCATCGCAGTGATGTCGGTATCTGAGAGCGCCTACGCGGCGCCCGCCAGGTACGAAGCAGAGAGCGCGACGATCTCGCAGGGCGTCGTCGAGTCCAACTGGGCCGGGTTCTCGGGCAGCGGTTTCGTCAACTTCGACAACGTCGCGGGGAGCTCGGTCGAGTTCACCGTCAACGCGGCGAAGAGCGGGCAGGCGAAGCTGGTCTTCCGCTACGCCAACGGAACCGCGGACAACCGTCCGGTCGACGTGAGCGTCAACGGCGGCCTCGCGGTCGACGAGCGCGCGTTCGCGAGCACCGGCACGTGGACCGGGTGGACGTCGGTCGACAACACCGTGGCCCTGAACGCGGGCTCCAACAAGATCAAGCTCACGGCCACCGGTGCCACGGGCGGCCCGAACCTGGACTACGTCGAGGTCGAGGAGATCGACGCCGTTCCCGCTCTGGAGCAGGAAGCGGAGAACGCGACCATCGGCCAGGGTGTCGTCGAGTCCAACCACGCCGGGTACTCCGGCACCGGATTCGTCAACTACGACAACGTGGTGGGCTCGTTCGTCGAGTACACGATCACGGCTGACCAGGCCGGCGAGCACGAGCTGACGTTCCGGTACGCCAACGGGACCACGGTCGACCGCCCGGTCTCGGTGACCGTGGACGGTGGCGCCGCGCAGACCGTGTCGTTCCCCGGCACCGGCGCGTGGACGACGTGGCAGACGCGCACCGCGAAGGTGACGCTGAAGGCCGGCGCGAACAAGATCAAGGCGACCGCGACCACCGCGAACGGCGGCCCGAACGCGGACAAGATCTCCGCGGTCCGGCTCGGCCCGGTGGACAACGAACCGCCGACCCCGCCGAAGAACCTGCAGTTCGTCTCGTCGACGTCCACCACGGTCTCGCTGAAGTGGGAAGCGGCCACGGACAACATCGGGGTCACGGGCTACGAGATCTACCAGCACGGCCAGCACGTCAAGAGCGTCGGCAACGTGCTCGAAGCGACCGCGACCGGCCTGCAGCCGGACACCGAGTACGACTGGACCGTGTTCGCGAAGGACGCGGCCAACAACGTCTCGCAGGCGTCGAACAACGTCCTCGGCAAGACCCAGCCCGCGCCGCCGGACAACGAGGCACCCTCGGTTCCCGGCAACCTGCGCTCGCCGGGCAAGTCGGCGACCTCCGTCGACCTGGCCTGGAACGCGTCCACGGACAACATCGGCGTCACCGGCTACGACATCTACGTCAACGGCGCGTACCGGCAGAGCGCTGACGGCAACGCGACCTCGTCGACCGTCGCGGGCCTGACCACGGGCACCGAGTACGCGTTCAAGATCCTCGCCAAGGACGCGAAGAACAACCAGTCCGGGTTCTCCAACGAGATCAAGGTGACCCCGGCGCCCGGTGGGCCCACGGGTACGCCCGACCCCGGTGCGGTGTCCACGATCGCGTCCGGTGTCGACGTGGCGTGGGGCGTGGTGTTCCTGCCCGACGGCTCCGCGTTGTTCAGCGAGCGCAACACGTTCAACATCTACCGGCTGACCAAGAGCGGCCAGAAGACGCTGGCGGGCAAGATCAGCCAGGCTGTCGGCACGAACGGTGAGGGCGGCCTGCTCGGCCTGGAGGTCTCGCCGTCGTTCGCGACCGACCACTGGCTGTACGTCTACCACACGGCGTCCGAGGGCAACCGCGTCATCCGGATCAAGTACGAGAACGGCGCGCTGGTGCAGAACACGTACCAGATCCTGTTGCAGGGCTTGGCGAAGAACCGCTACCACAACGGTGGCCGCCTGCGTTACGGCCCGGTCGACGGCAAGCTGTACGTGTCCGTCGGCGACGCGCAGAACCCGGACAACAACCCGCAGAACAACAACTCCCTCAACGGCAAGATCCTGCGCATCAACCTCGATGGCTCGATCCCGTCGGACAACCCGTTCGGCAACGCCGTCTGGTCGAAGGGGCACCGCAACCCGCAGGGCCTCGACTTCGACTCGAAGGGTCGCTTGTGGGAGGCCGAGTTCGGTGACTCGTCGCAGGACGAGGTCAACCTGATCGTCAAGGGCGGCAACTACGGCTGGCCGCAGTGCGAGGGCACCCAGGGCAGCTGCTCCGGGACCATCGCGCCGAAGAAGACCTGGTCGACGTCGCAGGCTTCCCCTTCCGGTCTGACGATCATCAACGACCACGTGTTCGTGGCCACCACGGTGGGTCAGCGCGTCTACCGGATGCGGATCGACGGTGACACGCTCGTCGACCAGAAGGTGTACTTCCAGAGCACCTACAACCGCCTGCGCACGGTCGAGGTCGACCACGACGGCGACATCTGGCTGACGACGTCGACGGACAAGGACGGCACGGCGAACAACGACCGCATCCTGCTGATCGACATCCAGTACTCGGGCGGCAACCCGCCCGGTGGCGAGTTCAAGCTGACGTCGTCGGCGTTCGCGGACAACGCGATGATGCCCGCCAAGTACACCTGCGCCGGTGACGGCACGGCAGGTCAGGATCCGTCCCCGCCGCTGGCGTGGGGTGCTTCTTCGGGTGCTGCCGGGTACGCGATCGTGTTCGCGGACAAGGCGAACAGCGGCAACAAACTGCATTGGGCGATCTGGGACATTCCCGGTGCGACCAGTTCGCTGCCGGAGAATCTCGGTGCCGGCTTCAACGTGCCCAACCAGGGCGGGGCGAAGCAGAAGGCGATGGGCAGTGGCGGGAATGCGCTGAAGTACTTCGGGCCGTGCCCGGGTGGTTCCACTCACCCGTACACGTTCACGTTGTACGCGTTGAACACCGCAACTGTTCCGGGAATCACCTCGTCGTCGACGATGGCTCAGATCGAAACGGCCATCAAGAACGCGTCCACCGCGAACACGGTGCTGCGCGCTCAGTCGAACGCCGCGGCGTGATGACTGAATAGAGAAAGGCGGGGCCTCCTGCGGGGCCCCGCCTTTTTGTTTACTTCTTGGGCAGGGTGATGGCCCAGGAATCGAGGATGCCGGTGTCACCTTCACTGCGGTCGCGGACCACGAGGTACCAGTCGCCGTTCTTGGTCTCGGTGGTCAGGTCGACCGTGTAGACGGGCTTGAGCGTGGTGCCGGTGCCGTTGGCCTTGAGCGGGTAGACCTTGCCGGAAGGGCCGACGAGGTCGACCTTGAGGTCGCCCTGGGCGCTGTGCTTGATGGTCACCTCGACCTTGGTGTTCGCGGGCGCCTTGCCCTTGCAACCCGCGAACCGGATCACCGTGCTGATCGGCTCGCCGGCGTCCGGGATCTCGACGTCGTTCTCGTTGGACTTGCGGCCACAGCCGGGGGTGGGAGGCGGCGGGATGATGCCGTGGTTGGTGAACAGCAGCTTGTTGGGGGAGTTGGGGCCAGGGTTGGTGACCTTGTCACTGGCGGCTTGGCTGACGAGTGCGTCGTGCACCTGTTGCGGAGCGGCTGTGGGGTTCTTGGCGAGGTAGAGCGCGGCTGCTCCGGCGACGTGCGGGGACGCCATGCTCGTGCCTGATGCGTTGAGCGTGGCCGTGTCGTCGCTCTTCCAGCTGCTCAGGATGCCCAGGCCGGGCGCGAAGATGTCGAGGCACGTGCCGTAGTTGCTGAAGTAGGCGCGGCTGTCGTCGCGTGCCGTGGCACCGACCGTGATCGCCAACGGCTCTCGCGCGGGCGACTGCGTGCACGCGTCGCCGTTGCTGTTGCCCGCCGCGACCGCGTACGTGACGCCGGACTCGATGGAGCGTTTGAGTGCCGCGTCGAGGACGTCGTCTTTGTCGCCGCCCAGGGACATGTTGGCCACGGCGGGTTTCTGCGCGTTCTTGGTGACCCAGTCGATGCCCGCGACGACCTGCTCGGTCGTGCCGGACCCCTTGCAGTCCAGGACCCTCACGCCGTGCAGCGTGACCTTCTTGGCGACGCCGTAGTCCTTGCCGCCCACCGTGCCCGAGACGTGCGTGCCGTGGCCGTGGCAGTCGTCCGGGTTGGTGTCGTTGTCGATGGCGTCGAAGCCTTCCTTCACGCGGCCCTCGAACTGCTGGTGCGTCGCGCGGATGCCGGTGTCGACGATGTACGCGTGCACGTTGGCCGCGTCCGTCGAGTAGTAGTAGGTCTGGTCGAACGGCAGGCTGCGCTGGTCGATGCGGTCCAGCCCCCAGGCCTGCGGGTTGTTCTGCGCGTCGTTGATGGTGTGCGTCTGGTTGCGCTGGACGAGCTTGACGTTCGGGTTCTTCGCGAGGTCCGCGGCTTTCCGCGCAGTCATCGTCGCCGAGAATCCGTTCAGCGCCGATGAATATGTGTGGCGGACGTGCACGTCGTATTGAGATGTGACGTTCGCGGTGAGGATGTGCTCCCTGAGGACCACGATGAACGTGTCCTCGGCGGCTTGTGCAGGTGTGCTCAGGCCCGATAGCACAACTGCGGCGGCGAGTCCGATCCGGAATTTCCGCATTGTTCTCCCTTGTGAACGCGTCTCAAAAGGCTCTGCTCACGCGGCGGATACGCGAACTCATCGCGGAGAGTAGTACACGAATGCTCACTCGCCGTATTGCATCGGTCACCTATATGTGGTCATATGTCTGTTGTCAGAAACCTCCGCCGCCCGTTCAACTGGAGGTTCTTTCGTGCGTAAATTCTTCGTGGCCGCGCTCTCATTGGCCGCATTGGCTGTTGCCGCTCCCGCAGTCGCCGCTCCGGCCCCGCTGGCGTTGACGAGCACGGCCTACAAGAACAACGGCAACATCCCGGACAAGTACTCGTGCGCCGGCGACCACGGCGCGGGCAACGACATCTCCCCGCCGCTGGCCTGGACCGGCGGCGACGTGAAGGCCGCCTCCTACGCGCTGGTCTTCATCGACACGTCGAACGGGGGCAAGCACTGGGCGGCCTGGGACATCCCGGCCACCGCCGCCGGCCTGCCCGAGGGCCTGAAGAAGGGCTACGACGTCGTGGAGCCCGAGCTGAAGGGCGCTCACCAACGCGCCATGGGCAACGCGTCCGTGAACGAGCAGTTCTTCGGGCCTTGCCCGCGTTCCAAGCACAAGTACGAGTTCACGCTCTACGCGGTGAAGGTGGCGAAGCTGCCGGGCGTGAACAAGAACTCGAAGGTCGCCGACGTGGAGGCCGCGGCCAAGAAGGCGGCGGTGGGTCAGGCGAAGCTGGCCGGCTTCTCCACGGCGAAGCCCTAGTTCGGCGGCCGGGGCGGTCCGGTCTCCGAACCGGATCGCCTCGGTCACATTTCCCGTTGCGCGCACGCGTGCGCACGGGCGACGTCGTTGATCCGTAAGGATTTGCGGGTGTGCGAGGGCGTGCAACTGTCAGACCCCGCGTGTAGCGTCGAGTGCGCCATTCGATCACGGGGAGTGTGGCAGCGTGACTGCGTTGCGTAACGAACCGGCGCCGGTGAGGTTCGCCGACCGCGCCGAGGCCGAGGCTTACGTGGCCTCGGTCTGTTTCAAGCACGGGCCACCGAGGCTGTTCGGCGTCGAGCTCGAATGGACCGTGCATCACGCGGAAGACCCAGGTCAGACGCTGGACAGGAACCGGTTGGCCGCGGCTCTCGGAGAGCACGCGCCGCCCACGCTGGTTCCGGACAGCCCCCAGAGGCCGCTGCCGAGCGGCACCCCGTTGACCGTCGAACCGGGCGGGCAGGTCGAGATCTCCACCCCTCCCTGCGCCAGCCTCCCGGACCTCTTCGACACGGTCGCCCAGGACATCTCCCATCTCACCGCAATGTTGGCGGACCACGGTCTCGTGCTCGGTGACCGAGGCGCTGACCTGCACAGACATCCCACGCGCATGCTGCAGGTGCCCAGGTATGCGGCGATGGAGCACGCGTTCAACGACGTAGGCGCCGACGGCATCGCGATGATGTGCAACACGGCCGGGCTGCAGGTGTGCCTCGACTTCGGCGAGGAGAAGCACCTGCGGGACCGGTGGGCCGCGGTGCACCAGCTCGGGCCGGTGCTGATCGCGATGTTCGCGAACTCGCCGAGCATCGGGGGCATGCATCAGGACTGGGCGTCGGCGCGCATGCGGACGCTCTACGGCACGGATCCCGTGCGCACCAGACCCAGTGCTGTGTGCGCCGATCCGGCCCAGGCCTATGCGAAGAGAGTCGTCGACACGCCGGTGATCGTCGTGCGCGGGCCGAGTCCCAGCTGGATTCCGCCGCGCAGGTTCACGTTTGCCGACTGGATCGAGGGGGCACTCGAACGCAGCCCCACCAGCGACGACCTGGATTACCACATGACGACGATGTTCCCGCCGGTCAGACCGCGCGGGTACATCGAGATCAGATACCTCGACACACCCGCGCCCGGCGGGTGGATCGCGCCGAGTGCGCTGCTCGTCGCGCTGTTCAGCGATCCGTCCGTGGTGGACGGTGTGCTGGCGGCGACGGAACGGGCGGCCGGGCGGTGGCTCGTCGCCGCGCGGCACGGGATGGCGGACGAACGCATCGCTCGTGCGGCCGAAGATGTTGTGGCCCTTGGTATCGAGGCGTTGCCCCGCACCGGACTCTCTCCTGACCAGATCAGCGCCATCAGCTCGGAGCTTGAGGGGAAGCTGTGACTGAAGAACTCCGCGAGCAGGTGGCGGAGGAACTGTTGCGTTCGCGCGCGCGTTCCACCGCCCTGACCGACGCCGTCGACGAGCACGATCTCGTCCGGCAGCACTCCAAGCTGATGTCGCCGCTGGTCTGGGACCTGGCGCACATCGGCAACCAGGAAGAGCTCTGGCTCGTTCGCGACGTCGGCGGTCGCGAACCGGTGCGGAGTGACATCGACGAGTACTACGACGCGTTCAAGTTCTCCCGCAGCGTCCGGCCCGAGTTGCCGCTGCTGAACCCTCGCGAGGCCCGGCAATACGTGGGAGACGTGCGCGGCAAGGTGTTCGACGTGCTGGAGAAGGTGCCGCTGGAGGGCCGCAAGCTCGTCGAGAACGCCTTCGCGTTCGGCATGATCGTGCAGCACGAGCAGCAGCACGACGAGACGATGCTCGCCACGCACCAGCTGCGCACCGGCGAACCCGTCCTGCACGCGCCGCAGCCGCCGCACGGAAACCTCGTACCCGCAACGGAAGCGTTCATCCCGGGCGGACCGTTCGAAATGGGCACGTCGGACGAACCGTGGGCGCTCGACAACGAACGTCCCGCGCACGCCGTCCACGTCGACTCGTTCTTCATCGACACCACACCGGTCACGAACGCCGAGTACGCCCAGTTCGTGCTGGCCGGCGGATACGACGACCGTCGTTTGTGGACGGATGCGGGCTGGGAACACCGGACGACGGCCAAGCTGGTCGCGCCGCGCTTCTGGCAGCGCGAGGGGAACTCGTTCGTGCGCACGGCGTTCGGCGTGACCGAGCCGATCGTGCCGGACGAACCCGTTGTGCACGTGTGCTTCCACGAGGCGCAGGCGTACGCGACGTGGGTGGGCAAGCGGCTCCCGACCGAACCGGAGTGGGAGAAGGCGGCCCGTTTCGACGCGGAGACCGGGCAGACCCGCCGGTACCCCTGGGGTGACGAGGAACCGACCGAGCAGCACGCGAACCTCAACCAGCGCCACCTGCGCCCGGCGCCGGTCGGGGCGTATCCGGCAGGTGCGTCGAGCGCGGGTGTGCACCAGCTGATCGGCGACGTGTGGGAGTGGACGTCGAGCGACTTCGGCCCGTATCCGGGGTTCGAGGTCTTCCCGTACGCCGAGTACTCGCAGGTCTTCTTCGGACCGGACTACAAGGTGCTGCGCGGAGGTTCGTTCGGCACCGACAAGTCCGCGATCAGGGCTACCTTCCGCAACTGGGACTACCCGATCAGACGGCAGATCTTCGCCGGCTTCCGCTGCGCCAGGGACGCCTAGCCCGATGTGCCGCCATCTGGCTTACCTGGGCACCGCCGTGCCCTTGGCGAGCATGCTCTACGACGCACCGCACTCGCTGGAGCACCAGTCGTACGCGCCTGCCGACATGCGGGCCGGCGGAACCGTGAACGTCGACGGCTACGGCGTCGGCTGGTTCCCCGGTCCGGTCCGGTACCGGCGCGCGGGCACGTTGTGGAGCGACCCGAACCTGCGGCAGCTGGCGAGCACCGAATCCACGGCTTTCCTGGCGGCAGTGCGGTCGGCCACCGCCGGCATGCCGGTGTCGGACGCGGCGTGCGCGCCGTTCACCGACGGCACGTGGTTGTTCAGCCACAACGGACGCGTCGACGGCTGGCCCGGGACGGTGGCCGGGCTGGCGAAGACCTTGGACGTCACCGACTTGCTCACGATGGACGCACCGACCGACTCCGCACTGTTGTGGACGGTGCTCAGACGTCGCCTGGAGACCGGGAAGAACCCAGCGCAGGCGCTTGTTGAACTCGTGCAAGAGGTAGCGGACGCGGCACCCAAGTCGCGCCTGAACTTCTTGCTGACCAACGGAAGAACGCTCGCGGGGACAACGTGGACACACGCCCTGTGGGTGCTGCAGAAGGCGCAGGGCGTGACGATCGCGTCCGAGAGGCTTGACGACGACCCTGGCTGGCGGGAGATCCCCGACCGGCACGTGGTCACCGCGGATCCATCCACTGTGGAGGTTCGACCGATATGACCGAGCCGGTGCTGGACGTTCATCTCAAACCGGAGGACGCCGCACACGCGCTTCGTGCCGACGTGCGCGCGGGGCTGACGGCGGACCCGAAGTGGGTGTCGCCGAAGTGGTTCTACGACGCGGTGGGCAGCGCGTTGTTCGAGGACATCACGAGGTTGCCCGAGTACTACCCGACGCGTGCCGAACGCGAGGTGCTCGCCGACCGGGCGAGCGAGATCGCGGCGACGACCGGCGCGCACGCGTTGGTGGAGCTGGGTTCCGGCTCGTCGGAGAAGACGCGGCTGCTGTTGAGCGCACTGCGCGAGCACGGCACGTTGCAGGAGTTCGTGCCACAGGACGTCTCGGTGTCGGCGCTCACCGAGGCCGCGCACGCGATCATGGCGGACTACCCGGGACTGCGCGTGCACGGCGTGGTCGGCGACTTCACGCAGCACCTCTCGTTGCTCCCCGGTGAGTCGCCGCGCGTGGTGGCGTTCCTGGGCGGCACGATCGGGAACCTGATTCCGGAGGAGCGGGAGAAGTTCCTCCGGACGGTTCGCGACGTGCTGGAGCCGGGGGAGTGGCTGCTGCTCGGCACGGACCTGGTGAAGGACCCCGCGACGTTGGTCCGGGCATATGACGACGAGCAGGGCGTTACGGCCGAGTTCAACCGAAATGTGTTGAACGTCTTGAATCGTGAGGTCGGCGGCGACTTCGACGTCGACGCGTTCGAGCACGTGGCGTTGTGGAACGCCGAGCAGGAGTGGATCGAGATGCGCCTGCGCGCCAAGCGGGCCATGCGAGTGACGCTCGCGGATCTCGGGTTGACCGTTGAGTTCCGCGAAGGTGAAGAACTGCGGACCGAGGTGTCGGCCAAGTTCCGCGAGGAAGGCGTGCGCCAGGAGCTCGAAGACGGCGGCTTTTCCTTGCACCGCTGGTGGACCGACTCCGAAGGAAGGTTCGCCGTTTCGCTCGCCCAAGCGGTGTAAGGAGACGAACACCCTCCGATAGGCGGGTACTGGCGGCCCATCGACAGTGATGGGCTGCATCGATGACGTCCACTCCTGCATCAACGCGTGCCGTGCGCGTCGCGCTCGTCAGTGCGCTCGCGCTCGGCACTGTCATTTCCGGCCTGGGGACTGCGTCAGCCCAGCCGCAGAACCAGGCCGCTTCGGTCAGACCCGCCGCGTGGGGGCCTTGCGCGGCCGACGTGCTCGCCGAAATCCCCGCCGCCCAACGGGACAAGGTCAGCTGTGCCGTCCAGGAGGTGCCCGTCGACCACTCGCGTCCGCGCGGGGACTCGACGGGCGTCATCATGATGAAGCGCCCCGCCGGTGACCCGGCCAAGAAGATCGGCTCGTTGTTCATCAACCCCGGCGGCCCCGGTGGCGCCGGCCTGATCTACAGCGCGTACGGCTCCAGCTTCTTCACCCCGGAGATCCTGGAGAAGTTCGACCTGATCGGCTTCGACCCGCGCGGTGTCGGCCGTAGCGCGCCGCTGCGCTGCTTCCGCACCCAGGAAGAGGCTGACGCGGTGAACACCGGCTGGTACGCGCTGCCGATCACCAAGGACGAGATCGCGAGCTCCATCAAGCAGTCCAAGGTCTACACGGACTACTGCAAGATCAACGCCGGTCCGCTGCTCAACCACATGTCGACCGAAGCCGTCGCTCGCGACCTCGACGTGATGCGTGAGGCCGTCGGCGACAGGCAACTCACCTACGTCGGCTTCTCGTACGGCACGCTGCTCGGCGCGACCTACGCCAACATCTTCCCGCACCGCTCGCGCGCGATCGTGATCGACGGCAACGTCGACCCGCACCTGCGACTCACCGACGGCACGCAGTACGACCGCGAACGCGCTCGCGGCTTCGAGATCTCCTTGGACGCGATGCTGCGGAGGTGCGACACGGTCGGGGTGGCGAAGTGCGCGTTCGCCGGTGACGCCCGCAAGAAGTTCGACAACATCCGCGAGTCGCTGCGCAAGGGCCCGACGACGTTGCCCGGCGGCACCCAGGTCACGCTGACCGACGTCGTCAGCCGCACGTCGAGCAGCCTGTACAGCCCGTCGACGTTCAAGGCGCTCACCGCATGGCTGCAGTCGATCCACGTCGCGCAGAACCCGTCGGCCGCCGCTTTGGGCGTGCAGTCCGTTGTGGACGTTCCGGTGCTGAACAACCTCGGTGGTCGCGCGGACGTGCGCGTCCTGCCGGACACTCCGTACACGGCGGACGATTCGTACTACGCGGTCAACTGCACCGACAAGCCGTTCGCGCGCACGAACCGCAACTGGGCGACCACGGCGGCCAAGTGGGAGAAGGAGTCGCCGACGTTCGGCCGCTACCAGGCCGCCTCGGACCTGCTGACCTGCCCGACGTGGCCGACGCGCAACCCGGACCGCTGGATCGGCCCGTGGAACCGGAACACGAAGAACCCGGTCGTCGTGGTGGGCAACTACTACGACCCGGCGACGCAGTACCTGTTCGCGCAGCGCATGGCCAAGGAACTGGGCAACGCGCGGCTGATCAGCGTCGACGCGTTCGGTCACTGCATTCTCGGTGACTCCGCCGGTGCCGACGCGGCGGTGACCCGCTACCTCGTCGACCTCACCACGCCGGTGAACGGTTCGGTGTTCCAGCCGAACGTCCAGCCGTTCGCCTGATCCGGCACAACCCTCCGTTCGACGGGTACAAACGCTGCACCGTCAGTGATGGGCTGCACGCGTGACGTCATCCTCTGCAATCACGCGTGCAGTGCTCACGAGCGCGCTCGTGCTCGGCACTGTCGTTTCCGGTCTGGGCACCGCGAGTGCCCAGACCGAAGCATCTGCCGTCAGACCCGCTGCCTGGGGGCAGTGCGCGGCTGACGTGCTCGCCGGTCTGCCCGCCTCGGTCACGCCCGAGGAGCGGGCCCGGCTCACCTGCGCCACCCAGGAGGTGCCCGTCGACCACTCGCGCCCGCGCGGTGAGAAGACCGGTATCGCCATGATGAAGCGCCCGGCCAACGACCCGGCGCACAAGATCGGCACGATCTTCCTGAACCCCGGTGGCCCCGGCGGTTCCGGGCTCATCCGCGGCGCCGTGGCGAAGAACTACTTCCAGCCGCCGGTGCTCGACCGGTTCGACGTCGTCGGCTTCGACCCGCGCGGGGTCGCTCGCAGCAACCCGTTGCGCTGCTTCCGCACCCAGGAAGAGGCCAACGCGGTGAACGAGGGCTGGTACTCCCTGCCCATCACCAAGGCTGAGATTTCGAGCTCGCTCAAGCAGTCGAAGGCCTACACCGACTACTGCAAGATCAACGCCGGTCCGCTGCTCAACCACATGTCGACCGAGGCCGTCGTGCGCGACCTCGACATCATGCGCGAGTCCGTGGGCGACAAGCAGCTGAACTTCGTCGGCTTCTCGTACGGCACGCTGATCGGCTCGACGTACGCGAACATCTTCCCGCAGAAGTCGCGCGCGATCGTGATCGACGGCAACGTCGACCCGCAGCTGCGCCTGACCAACGGCACCGAGTACGACCGTGAGCGCGCGCAGGGCTTCGAGATCTCGCTCGACGCGATGCTCAAGCGCTGTGACTCCGTCGGCGTGGCCAAGTGCGCGTTCGCCGGCAACGCCCGCCAGAAGTTCGAGAACATCAAGGCGGCGCTGCGCAAGAACGGCCCCGTCACGGTGCCGGGCGAAGCCGCCCCGGTCGGCCTGGACACCGTCATCGGCCGCGTGGCCGGCGACCTGTACACGGTCGCGCGGATCAACACGCTGGTGCCGTGGCTGCAGAAGGTCCACGTGGCCCTCAACCCGGCGGAGGCGTCCGCCGCGGCGTTCAGCGCCCAGTCCGTTGTGGACGTTCCGCAGCCCGCGACCGGCAACGGTCGCTGGGACGTGGATCCGCTGCCGGACACCCCGTACACCGCCGACGACTCGTACTACGCGGTGAACTGCAGCGACAAGCCGTTCCCCCACACCAACCGCTTCTGGGAGCAGACGGCCGCCAAGTGGGAGAAGGAGTCGCCCACGTTCGGCCGCTACCAGGCCGCGTCCGACCTGATGACGTGCCCGACCTGGCCGACGCGCAACCCGGACCGCTGGATCGGCCCGTGGAACCGCAAGACGCCCAACCCGGTCGTCGTCGTGGGCAACTACTACGACCCGGCGACGCAGCACCTGTTCGCGCAGCGCATGGCCAAGGAGCTCGGCAACGCGCGGCTGATCAGCGTCGACTCGTTCGGCCACTGCATCCTGGGCCGCGCGGCCGGGGCTGACGCGGCGGTGGCGAAGTACCTGCTGACGCTGGAGGCGCCGGTCAGCGGTTCGGTTTTCCAGCCGAACGTTCAGCCGTTCGCCTGATCGAACCGACGCGGTGGCGGTGCTGGTACAGCGCCGCCACCGCGGCACCGATGAGGAGCACGCCGGCCAGGATCTGCCACGCTGAGAACTCCAGAGGCGGCTTCACCGGCGCGTTCCTGGCGTCGATCCACATCATCTGCCCGGTGCCGGTGGGACTGTGCAGGGCCGCGATCACGACGTCGAAGACCACGAGGCCGATCGCACCGAGCAGGAGCTTGAACCACAGCGGTTGCTTGATCGCCGACGCGACCAGCAGCACCGCCGCGCTGAGCAACGGCGACACCGCGGCCGCGGCCAGCGATGCCAGCGCCACGACGCCGTTGACGCCGTCCTTCCGGGCCAGCGCCCAGATTCCCAGTGCGAGTGTGGCCACGATCGCGAAGATCGTCGCCACGACCGACCACGGCTGGTGCTGATCCATCAACACGAACATCAGAATCCCGATGCCTGCCAGGTAGCGGACGTCCTTGCGCGGCCCGATCGCGGCCGCGGCGGCCGCGAACAGCACGATCGGGGCGTAGTAGGGGGTCGTCGCGACCGCGACGCCGTACAGCGCGCCCGCGACGGCCGTCCGCCAGCTGCGGCGCCGGATCGCCCAGCCCAGCACGCCGAGGACGATCAGCCATGCCGGAATCACCGGCAGTTCGAAGAGATACTTGGCGTCGAAGGGGGCGTAGGGCTCTTCCACCGAGTACCAGCCGCGCTGGATGTCGATGCTGCAGAGGGCGCCGCCGTTGAGGCAGAAGTCGTTCTCGTGCTCGAAGTTGACCATCAGAACCACGGAGCGCAGCGAGAGCGCGGTGATGCCGGCGATCACCAGTGCGACCCAGGCGGGCTTTGGCGCCACGACGATCAACAGGACTGCGATCGCCAGCCCGGCGAGCTGGAGCGGTGGCAGCCAGTGCTGCTGGTCGTTGATCAGAGCGAGTGCGGTGAGCACCGCCCCGACGATGATCGTCCCCCAGTTCACAGCAATGCGCTCCTCACGATCAGCACGACGGAACTCGCTCCCGCCACGATCAACATGGGTGTCCGGATGCCTCCCGCGTCGAACCGCTTCCGCAACGGTCCGGACAACAGGAAACCCGCGATCAGGAAGGGAATCAGCGTGAGCCCGGTCCACAGCTGGTGCGCGGTGACCTGCCCGGCCGCGAGCAGCCCGATCACCGACGCGCCGGAGCCGAGCACGAAGAACGCCGCCAGCGTCGCCCTGACCTGCGGGCCTGCCTGGTTCTGGTAGAGCAGCGCGACCATCGGGCCGCCGACCGCGGTGGCCGTGCCGAACGAGCCGCTCGCGAACCCGGCCGTGATCAGCGACTTCGGTTCCGGCTGCGGCCGCCAGGTGGTGACTGACAGCAGCACGCACGCGAGCACCGAGCCGCCGACCACGAGTCCGAAGCCCTTCGGGTCCAGCGCGTCGACGATCAGGATGCCCACGACCGTGCCCGGCAACCGTCCCAGCATCGCCCACCCGACACCACGCCAGTCGACGTGGCTGAACTCTCTCGCGAGCGACATCGACGCGTGCGCGGTCGCGACCATGAGCACCGGGACCGGCAGCAGCGACGGGTCGAGCAGCGCGATCAACGGCACCGCGACCAACGCCAGCCCGAACCCGATCAACCCCTGCAACAGCCCACCGAGCGCCACAACCAGCCCAGCAGCCGCAATCCCCCACGACATGATTAGCCATGCTATCGAGTACGCGGGGACCTTTCGTACTCTTCTGGCGCACGCGGGGTCCCCGCGTGTGGTCAGAGCAAACGAAAGCTCCCCGCGTGCGGTTCGAGCGAGGGTTCGTTTGGCGTTCGCCTGGTGTTGGGGGAGCGCATTTACGATCCGCGCCATGACTGCGTCCCGTCGTTCGTTCCTGCTCGGCACCGGTGCGACTGCCGCTGCTGCCGCCCTGGTCACGCCCGGTTCTGCCCAGGCTGACATCGTTGTCAGGGGGAGGCCGGACCCGGAGGCGCGCAGGTTCACGCTCGCCGTGATCCCGGACACGCAGTACATGTTCGACCTGGACCGCGGCGACTCGGCGCCGTTGAAGGCGACGCTGCAGTACCTGATCGACCACCAGCGGTCCGAGAACATCGTCTTCATCAGCCACCTCGGCGACCTCGTCGAGAACGGGCAGAAGAGCGAGATCGACGACATCAGCGAGCGCTTCGAGGTGCTCGACCGGCGCCGGGTCGGGTACAGCGTGCTCGCGGGCAACCACGACCTGCCGGACTCGCGCACCGACGACCAGCGCGGCCGCACGCCGTACCTGGACAGGTTCGGTCCTTCACGGTTCCGGAACTCGCCGACGTTCCGCGGTGCGAGCACTGATGGCTACAACTCGTTCCACGTTTTCAAAGCCGCCGGCAAGGAGTGGCTGGTCCTGGCGCTGGACTGGCGCATGTCCGCCAAGGGTTTCGAGTGGGCTCGGTCTGTTCTGAAGCAGCACGCGAAGCTGCCGGTCATCCTCACCACGCACGAGCTCGTCTACGACGGCGGTGAGGGCAACGCGACGATGTCCGACTACGGCCGCAAGCTCTGGGACGAGCTGATCAAGGACAACGACCAGATCTTCCTGACGCTGAACGGGCACTTCTGGCCGCCGGCGCGGGCGACGATGCGCAACACCGCGGGCAACGACGTGCACGTGCACATCACGAACTACCAGGACCGCTACTACGGCGGCGGCGCGATGATCCGGCTCTACCACTTCGACCTCGACCGCAAGACGATCGACGTGCGGACGCTGTCGCCGTGGCTGCTCGGCAAACGGTCGCTCAACCCGTTGGAGCGCAAGGAGATCGAGCTGACCGGGCCGGTCGACCGGTTCAGCGTGCCGATCGACTTCGAGCAGCGGTTCGCGCGGTTCGACCCGCCGGTGCTGCCTCCCGCTCAGCCCGCTCGCGACGTCCTGGTTGCCGGCACCGTCGCCTACTGGCGGCTCGGCGAAGGTCTGAAGGACCTGTCGGGCAACGGGAACGACCTGAAGCAGACCGGTACGCTGACAGCGGCCGATGATCACCACCGGTTCGCGCCGTCACATCGCTCGTTGTTCTTCGGCAAGAACGGCTATCTGAGCACTGTGGACGGTGCGCCGCTGAACAAGCAGACGTTCGAGCGCGGCTACACGATCGAGCTGTTCCTCAAGCTGCCCAAGGATTTCGACCACCCGTGGTGCGGCCTGTTCACGAAGCTCGCGCCCGGTTCGGCCGCGGGCAAGACCGGAGACGACCCGAGCGAGCCGATCGCCACGCTGAACCTCGCGGGCGGTGGCTCGCTGCAGTGGGCGGTGTTCCCGCGCAACCTGCCGGGGCTGTCGACGAACTGGGGTCACGAGATGACCTACGAGACGTGGTGGCACGTCGCGGTGGTCAACAACGGCGTGCACACCACGTTGTACGTCGACGGCTCGCCCTTGCTGCGCAACCCGTCCACGCCGGCGCGCGGCATCTCGACTGCCGGTGACCCGTGGCTCGTCGGTGCCTACGCGTACAACAAGATCGTGGAGAAGTCGTTGTACGGCTGGATCGGCGACATGCGCGTGGTGAACCGGCCACTCGACAGGTCCGAGTTCATGCCGTCGTTGGCAGCCCGAACTTCGGGAACAGACTGAGGTCGAAGAACGACGAGACGTGCGTGATCCGGTCGTTCCGCACCTCCAGCACCTGGAGGTTGAACGGCCGGAACACACCGTCCTCTTCTCGTAGGTAGAGGCCGTACGCGGGCTGTTCGTTGGCCTGCACCGGGATCATGCGCGCGCCGTGCGGCACGGCCGGGCACTGGTTCGTGAGGTGCCACGCGATCATCTCGGGGCCGCTGTACCACTGCGGGTACGGCGGCATCTCCCAGACGACGTCCTCGGCGAACATGCCGATGATCGCGGGGATGTCCTTGGCCTCGAACGCTTTCACCCACTTGTCGAGCAGCGGCTTGGCATCGGCGGGTTCGGTGACCTCGTCCTCGCTGAGGTCCTTCAGCTGTGCGTGAGCCCGTTGCAGAGCGCTGTTGACGGCCGCGACGGTCATGTCCAGCTGGTCCGCGGTCTCGGCGGCGGTGAGCTTGAGGACGTCGCGCAGGATCAGCACCGCGCGTTGCCGCGGCGGCAGGTGCTGCAGCGCCGCGACGAACGCCAGCCGGGTGGACTCGCGTTCGGTGACGATCGCGGCCGGGTCGGTCGGGAACGGCTCCAGCCACGGGATCTCGTGGTCCTGGGTGAGCGGGTCGCTCTCGGTCGAGCTCGCACCGAGCCCGAACGGCAGCGGCCGGCGCGTGCGGGTGTCGAGCGCGGTGAGGCAGACGTTCGTCGCGATCCGGTACAGCCAGGTGCGCACCGACGACCGGCCCTCGAACTGGTCGTACGCCTTCCACGCGCGCAGGTACGTCTCCTGCACCAGGTCCTCGGCGTCGTGCAGCGAGCCGAGCATCCGGTAGCAGTGCGCGAGCAGCTCCCGCCGGAACGGGTCGGCCGCCTGGGCGAAGTCCACTGTCACCCTTGCACTCTAATCGCGTTCTGCAAGCGCCCGATGATGGCTTGGACGTGGTCGCGCAGCTCCGGCGGTTCGTGCACGTCGAACTCCAGGCCCAGGAACATCAGGTGGAACACGATCCGGTCGAGCGAGTCGGCTCCGGTGCGCATCAGGCACGAGTTGTCGTCGATCGGTTCCAGCGCCGCCGACATCGGCGACGAGCGTTCCGCGACTGCCTGCATGGGTGCGTGGACCGTGAGCACGGCCTGGTAGGTGTAGACGTTCGTGGAGACCTGGCGGGACACGAACTCGCCCAGGGACTCCGCCGGCGGCTCACGAGGCGTGCACCGGGCGGCGAGCGTCGGCGGGTCGGGGATGCGGTCGACCCGGAAGGTGCGCCAGTCCTGTTTGGACACGTCCCACGCGACGAGGTACCAGCGCTTGCCGGTGTGCACGAGGCCTTGGGGTTCGACGAGCCGCTTGCCGGGCCCGCCTTGCGTTGGGGTGTAGGTGAACCGGAGCTGCTGGTGGTCGCGGCAGGCGGCGGCGATGATCGTGAGCGTCTCGGGGTGGACGGTCGGCCCCGCGCTGGTGAGAGGCGTGGTGTGGGCTTGGAGTGCCTGGACGCGGCGTCTCAGGCGGCTCGGCAGGACCTGTTCGAGCTTCGTGAGCGCGCGGACCGACGTCTCCTCGATGCCCGCGATCGTGCCGTTCGCGGCAGTTCTCAGCCCGACCGCCACGGCGACCGCTTCGTCGTCGTCCAGCAGCAACGGCGGCAGCTCGGCGCCGGCGCCGAGCTGGTAGCCGCCCGCCGCGCCGGGCAGGGAGGTGACGGGGTAGCCGAGGCTGCGGAGCTTGTCGACGTCGCGGCGGATCGTGCGGACGTCGACGCTGAGCCGGTCGGCGAGCTCCGGGCCCGTCCAGTCGCGCCGCACCTGCAACAGGGACAGGAGCTTCAGCAGCCGTGCGGACGTCTCCAGCATGTGAGGAAGTCTAGATTCCATTGCGGACAACGGCCTGTGGTGGCTAATGTTTGCGGCATGACTGCCGGGTCGGCCTTGTGCCGTGAGCGGAACGGTTGCCCGGCCCTGACTTGATCAGGGCCCCTCCAGCTCCGCGCGTGATCTCGTTCTGGGACAACGCGCTTGGAGAGGAGGTGATGCGCAATGCTTCCCAACGTTGGTGATGTCTTTTCCGGCAAGGTCGTCTCGACCGTGCCGTTCGGCTCGTTCATCGAGCACCCCGCCGGTGCCCACGGGCTGCTGCACGGTCAGCAGGCCGAGGTCGGCTCCTCGGTGCAGGTGAAGGTCCTCATGGTGGACACCGAAAAGCAGCGGTTCAGCCTTGAGCTGGCTTAACACATGAGTTTCACCGGACAGAGGCGCCCTGTCCGGTGATCGCTCACGCCTTGCGGTAGTCCGCGCACTCCACGATCAGGCGGTCGTGGAGGGTTCTGCGGTGCCCTTGTTCCTGGGGTGCCGAGCCCAGCGCGCTCGCCGGGCTGGTGACGTCGTGCAGCAGCCGGTACAACACGACATCCGTTGCGGTGTAAAGCCAATCGTCCGCCTTGCCGGGCGGTGCGGCCGGTCCGAGCATGTTCTCGAACCACGCCGGGAAGAGCAGGTCCTGAGCGACCGCGTCCTCGATGCGGGTGCGGATCAGCTCGCGTGCCTCCGCGACGGCCTCGTTTCCCGCTGACTTGGCAGCGGTGTCCTTGGCGTGCCCGTTCTCGTCAGGTGCGTCCGGGCGTTGCTTGCGGGTGATCGTGTGCCACTGCTTGTACTTCTTGCGCCACAACGATTCCGCGTTGGGTGGCAACGTCGTGAGCGCTTCGGCCGCGTCGATGGCCGCCAGCGCGGCCTTGTCGTAGTCGGCTATGGCCTTGCGGGTGTCCTTGGCTTCCTGCGGCGTGAACGTCTTGCGCGCGTAGGCTTCCTGGCCCGCGAGGATCCTGGCGATGAGCGACTTCTCGATCTCCGGCCAGGTGTCGAAGTCGGCCTTCTGCGTCTCGCCCGCGCGGACCTTCCTGTTGAGCGCCACCAGAAGCCGTTCGAGCCGGTGCACGCTGTCCGCGAGCTCGGTGACCCGCTCGTTGGTCTTGGCGAGCTTGCGGGTGGTGTCGCGGAGCTGGTTCGTGGTGCTCAGCTGCTGCTGGGCGGCTTCGGTCTGGGCGTTGTCGAGGCTGTTGCCGAGCGACTTGAGGTCCTTCTTCAGCCGCTCGATCTTGCCGTCGAGCGCCTTGACCGGGTCGATGTCCATCATCGCAGCGTCCTCCACGCCCACCACGCGACGCCCGCCAGCACGGCCAGCGCCGCCCAGCCGTGTGCCAATGGTGTCAGCAACACGGCGATGAGCGCCGCCACGATCGCCGCGGTCCTCGCGCGCGGTTCCCAGATCATCCGGCCGACCGGGTCCACGAGGACGGCCGCGGCGACGGCCAGGGCGAGCACGACGGACAGCAGCGACCAGCCGTCGAACCAGCCGATGACGGCGATCAGGGCGGCGATGGCCGTGCCCGCCGCGATCGCCCGGTTCGGCACCGTGAGGCGGGCGGCCTCGACGTCACGGCGGGCGTGCATGACCGCCTCGACCTCTTTGTCGGTCTCGGCCAGGAGCTCGGGGAAGTCAGGGCTGCCGGGGCCTGCGGCCTGAAGTGCGCGTAATGCTGTTCGCAACGCGTGCTGGCGGTCGGCCAAGCGGGCGAACGGTTCGGCTGCCATGCCCCGAAATCGTGATCAACACACCCCCTCCGCGGCCAGACCAGTGAGCGGAGTTGGTCCGGTTGCCGACGAACTTCCCTCAACCGGAGCAACGAGGTCCCTGATGAACTTCGTGACTTCGTCCGGTGCTTCCTCTGCGACGAAGTGGCCGGCCTGCGTCGTGGTGAAGCGGAGGTCGGTGGCCCACTTGCGCCAGAGCTCGGTCGGGTCGAAGCCCAGCTGGGTGCCCCAGTCCTGCTGCATGACGGCCACCGGCATGGTGAGTTTGTTGCCTTTGTCGAGGTCTTCGCGGTCGTGCTCGACGTCGATGGTCGCCAGGGCGCGGAAGTCCTCGATGATCGACGGGATCGAGTCGCGGGCGGCCTTGAGGTACTCGGTCCTGATGTCTGCGGGGAACGGGCTCTTCGACCAGACGTCGAGGAAGTGGCCGAAGAACGCGTCTGAGCTGGTGGTGATGAGCTGCTCAGGCAGGTCGCTCGGCTGGGCCATGAGGTAGAGGTGGAAGGCCACGGCTGCCTCGCGGCCGTGCAGGACGTTCCAGGTGTCGATCGCCGGGACGCTGTCGAGGAGGCCCAGGTGGCTGATCCTGGACGGGTGGTCGAGGGCTGCGCGGAACGCCACGTGGACGCCTCGGTCGTGGCCGATCAGGGCGAACGAGCCGAGTCCGAGCTCGTCGGCCAGATCGATGACGTCCTGGGCCATGGTGCGCTTGTCGTAACCGGTGCGCGGCTTGCCGCTGGCGCCGTAGCCGCGCAGGTCGGGGCAGATGACGGTGTGGTGTTCGGCGAGCTTCGGGGCGACGTGGCGCCACATCAGGTGGGTCTGCGGGAAGCCGTGCAGCAGGATGATCGGCGAGCCTTCACCGGTGATCTGCGTGTTCAGGTGCATGCGACCCAGCATCGGGCGGGCTGATCAGCAGGCGATTAGCATCCACGTCCGTGCAGATCAGGGTGCTTGGGCCGGTCACGGTCGTCGGCACCGATGGTCGTCTTGTAGCTGTGGGCAGCAAACGGCGCCGTGAGTTGCTCGGTCGTCTCGTGGCGGCTGGTGGGCGCGTTGTGTCGCTCGACGTGCTGATCTCCGACCTCTGGGACGACCCGCCGGTGGGTGCGGTCGGGGCGGTCCGGACTTTCGTGTCCGAGCTGCGGGCGGCCTTGGGGTCTGCGGCGATCGAAACGGTTGGTCGTGGGTACGCGCTGCGGGTTTCCGACGTCGATGTGTGGCGGTTCGAAGCTGATCCCGCGTCGGTCGCGTGGGGAGAGCCTTACGCCGATCTGGGGTCGTCGCCGTGGGTGGTGCAGGAGCGCGCTCGGCTGTTGGAGCTGCGTGCGCGCGCCTTGCTCGATGCGGGCCGTGGGGCGGCTTTGGTCGGGGAGTTGGCCGCGTTCGCTGCTGCGCACCCGTGGCGGGAGAAGGCTCAGGTGCTGCTGGCGCACGCGTTGTTCCAGGACGGGCGGCAGGTCGAAGCGCTTCGAGTGCTGCGTTCGTCGCGCGACCGGCTCGTTCGTCTCGGGTTGGATGCTTCGCCTGATCTTGACCGCGCCGAGGCGGACATCCTGCGTCATGCCGTGGCTCGGGGAGGCTCCTACGCGCAGTTGAGGTCCGCGAGTGTGGTTGCCGGCGAGGCGGCGTTGACGGGTGGCTTGGCGCTGGCGCAGTCCCAGCGGTTCGCGGCGGTTCTTGAAGCTGATCGGCTGGGCAATCCGTTGCTCACGGCTCGGGTGCTGACCGCATACGACGTGCCGGCGAACTGGACCGTGAGCGACGACCCGGTCCAGGCTGCGGAGTTGGTCTCGGTGGGGCGGCGCGTGTTGCCGCGCCTTGAGGGTGCGTTGCGCGCGCGGGTGCTGGCCACTCTCGCGGTGGAGCATCGGGGCACGCGTGATGCCTGGGCTCTGGAGGCGGCTCAGGAAGCTGAGGAGCTGGCGCGTTCGCTGGGTGATCCGGCTTTGCTCGTGATGGCTTTGAACGCGCGGTTCATGCAGTCGTTCCAGCGGCCCGGGCAGTCCGCGGAGCGCGGTGTGATCGGTTCCGAGTTGATCGAGGTGTCTGCTCGGCACGACCTGCCGGCGTACGAGATCCTCGGCCATCTCGTGGCGCTGCAGGCGTGTTCGGCGGTGGGGGACTTCGCGGCGGCCGAGCGGCACGTCCTCGTGGCAGAACAGCTGGCCGAGACTCACGAGGCGCCGCTGGTACGCGTATTCACGAACGGGTTCCGGCTGATGCGCGCACCGGATGAAGCCGGATACCGCGCGCTGGACCTGTCATCCATGCCAGGGGTGGAGGCCGGGTTCCTGCCGCTGGCGCTGCTGTCGATGGGACTACCGGTCGACGGCTCGCTCGACTGGGGGCCGTATCGGCCGTGGGGACTGCCGTTGATGCACCTTGAGGGTCGCGACGTCGCCGCAGCCCGTCGTGCTGCTGCGTCGCTGCCCACGCCGCGTGCGGACCACTACTACGAGGTGCTGTGGTGGATCACCGCACGCATCGCCGCGTTGCTCGACGACGACGTGCTCGCCGAGGCGGCACGGGAGGCGCTCGAACCGGCCCGCGGCGAGATCGTCGGCGGTACCACGGCGATGCTCGCGTTCGGCCCTGCTTAGGACTTGCGGCGCGCCTCCGCCGGCCACACGACCTCGATCGGCACCCCGGACGCCCGCGCCTGCTCCACCACGTCCGCGGTCCCGCCCCTGCCCTGCTGCGCCACCCCGTCCCACACCGCCACCAACAGCTCGACCGACGCGAGGATGCGTTCGTTCGCGGCGACGTAGGCGAGCCGGTTGGACGTCATGTGCGGCAGCACGCTGACCACCGTGGCGGCCGCGCGCAGCTCGTCGTACTCGGCGACCTGGTGGGGCTTGAGCTTGTCCCGGTAGTCGAGCGCCGGCAGCACCACCTCGACCTGTCCGCCGAGGTCCAGCACCGCCCGCGCGAACACCTGGTCGGCGCCCGGCGCGAGGCACGTCACGCCGACCACGGGTTGCCCGAGCCGTTCGAGCACCTCGGTGATCGCGGCCTGCACTGCCGGGACGCACTCAGGCACCAGGTTCATGTGTCCGGTGATCCCGACCCGCATCAGGCCGTCCGGATCGCTCTGATCGCGTCGCGGGTCTCCTGAACGGCGCGGATGTGGCGGTGTGTGGCCGCCTCCTTGGCGAAGTCCTCCAGCTTGCGCAGCACGCGCCCCGAGGAGAGCTTCGCCGCCGTCGGCAGGACCTCGTTGATCAACCCGCACGCCGCCTCCGGGTCTCCCGCGACCATCTTGGTGCGCGCCAGTCCGATCACGTCGAACGCGCGGTTGCGCACCTTCGACGGGTCTCGCAGCTCCAGTGCGCGCCGGATGTGCTGTTCGGCGAACACGGCCTGCGCCGGGTCGTGCATGGCCAGGTCGCGGCACCGCGCCCCGATCACGCCCTCCAGCTCGGCCTCGTCGAAGCTGTGCAGGTAGCGCGGGGGACGGCCAGCTCCTCGCGGACGTCGAGGATGTACCGGGCCATGTCCTCGGTCTCCTCGACGTTCATGCC